>JAKACE010000399.1 GCA_021821705.1 Actinomycetes bacterium
CGGTACTCAGGGGGGTAGAGTCCCGCTGGTGACCTGCAGCGCCGGTAAACATGGCGTCGCGCAGCCACTACGCCCGGCGTGCCCGGCAAACTTGTGCACAACGCTCGTGCAACCGCTCGCCTAGCCCAGGAGCTGCCTTGAGGTCCTACGCCAACGTCGAAACCGCAGCAAACGACACCCCGACACGGCCGGTCGCACCGCAGGCGTCGGCTGAGAGCCAGATGGGCCCGGCCGACAGCCCTCCTCAGGGCTTCCAGACAATAGGCCGTTCGGCCCTGGCCCACCCGGTCATGGTTGTCGTGCTCGCCGTCCTCGGCCTGGTGCTCGGCGTCGGCGTCGGTTACAAGCACCCCCCCACCTACAACGCCACGGCCACGCTAATGGTCGGCCGCACCTCGGGCCTGGTCGAGCAGCAGGTGCCGGGGCTCGCCCTGGCGGTACAGGGCCTGGCCAGTGACTACGCCCGCCTGGTCACCGCCTCCAACGTGGTCCACCAGACAGAGGCCATCCTGCACACCAAGACCATCCCCGGCACCCTGAACGCCTCACCGGTGCCTCAGTCTTCGGTCATAGACGTCACCGGGAGCGCCTCCAGCCAGGCCGAGGCCCTGGCCATCGCCGACGCCGGCGCCACCGCCCTCACCAACGTCGTCATCCAGGCCACCAACGACGGGCCGGCGCAGCTGCAGCCCATCCTCAAGGACTACGAGGCGGCCGACCACTCCTACCAGCAGGCCCAGACCGAGGTGAACCTCTACCAGTCCCAGCTCAACAGCCTGGTGGGCAAGATCGCGGGCCGTGTGACCACGCCGGGGGAGGCTGCGCAGGAGCAGGCCCTGAACCGCCGGATAGCGGACTGGCAGACAAAGGCCGACCTGGCCAAGGCGGACGCCAACGTCTACCTCAACCAGTACAACTCGGCCGTGCCCCCCCTGGCCATCCAACAGGAGATGGTGCAGCAGATCGGCAAGGCCACAGCCACGGGGAGCAACCGCAAGTCCTACATCGAGGCGGGCGGCCTGGCCGGCGCTGTCGGTGGCCTTGTGATCGGGCTTGCCCTGGCCTCGCTCGTGGACGCCCGCAGGGGACGGCGTGCCGCCCGTGCCACCAGCGCCGCTTGACGACCCTCCGGTACCGCCCGGTCCCGCCCAGGGGTAGACATTGAGCCGCCTCCACTTCCTCACCACCCTGATCACGCACCCGAGCGTGTTCAACCTGGTTCTGCTCGCCTTCCTGGGCGTGGTGTCACTGGCGGCGCTCTACCTGATGAGCCGGGTGGAGGTCACCGTCCTCATGGTGGTGGCCATCGTCCTGGAGATGTTCTCGGGCAACTGGAAGCTGGCCGGCATACCCATACCCCTGGACCGGGTCGCGCTCATCCTGGCCCTGGGAGCCCTCATCATCAAGGGCCCCCGCTACGTGAGCCAGCGAAAGCTGGTGGTGCGGCCCCTGCACCTGGCCATGCTCAGCGCCGCCGCCTGGTGCGCAGCCTCGGGCCTGGCCGCGGGGACCATAACCGGCCATCTGGGCTTCTACGCCTTCCTGGACCGCTTCGGGCTGGTGCCCTTCACCATGTTCCTGGTCGCCCCGCTCTACTTCGGGACGGCCCGCCAGCGGCGGGTGCTGCTGGTCGGCCTGGCGGCGATGGCTTTCTACCTCGGCTTCACCGGTGTGATGGAGGGACTGCACATCTACCGGCTGGTCCTGCCCAGCTACATCGCGAACCCCAACTACGGCATCCAGTTCGGCCGGGCCAGGGGCCCCATACTCGAGTCCACCGGTGACGGCTTCAGTGTCTTCGTGGGCGCCGTAGCCTGCGCCATCGGCCTCACAACCTGGCGCCGGCGGGGCGTCCGGCTGTTCCTGCTGGGCACCATCACCCTGGACGTCCTAACCCTCTTCTTCACCTTGACCCGCAGCGTGTGGATCGCCACCGTGGTGGGCTCTGTCGTCGGCCTGCTCCTGCACCCCCGCACCCGCCGGGTGGTCCTCCCGGCCCTGGTGGCCGGGACGATCGTGGTGGCCGGCATGCTGGCCGTGTCGACCTCCCTGCGCAACCACGTGATCGGCCGCACCGAGGCCCAGTCGCCGGTCTGGGACCGTCAGAACACGGACCTGGCGGCGCTCAAGATCGTCTCCGAGCACCCCATCTTCGGCGTTGGCTGGGAGAACTTCGTCAACGTCTCCCCCCAGTACATGGTCCAGCAGAAGGGCTACCCGATCACAGGCATCGGCATCGAGGTCCACAACGTGTTCCTCTCGCATGCCGCCGAGCTCGGCATACCGGGCCTCCTGCTCTGGCTCCTGGCCATCGGCGGGGCGGCGCGACGCGCCCTGCTGCCGTGGCGGTTGCGGGACCTGTGGGCCACCCGGCTGAACGCCGTCCGGGCCCCACCGCGCCTCCACCCCGATGCCGACCCCGACCTGGAAATGTGGCGCCTCGGTGTTGTCGCCATCGGCTTGGCCTTCGGCGTGATAGCCGACCTCGCGCCCTTCAGCCAGGCCCTGCCCAACACCCTGCTCTGGCTCTTCCTCGGGATCGCCGCCTCGCCCTACACGAGCACCCTGCGCCGTCCGGTCAGGGCGACCGCCGACCTGAGCACACGTGCCCCCGCCCCCCCGGAGCGGTCGCCCGGCACTACGGTCGTTCAGGACGGCGACTTGAGGCCTGTTTACCTCTGAGCCGGCGCTCCCGGGCCGCGGGGAGGCCCGAGCCGTCGGGCTGCCACCTCCCCCACCGGGCCAAAGGGCATCGTCCGCGTGGGGACCAAAGACCTAGGCCGCCCTCGCCCTCACGGGCTATGTCCACAGGGGCCCCTGCGGTAGGGCCCCTCACCTGCCGGGGCCCTTTACGCGAGCCTCCACAGGCGTGCCTGGCGGACCGGACGTCCCGCCCACCTGGGGCGTTATGGGACAACCAGGAACAACACGACACAGCGCTTGCCGGCCCCCGGCACCACCGCTACGGTGACTTAACACAGCCAACGCGCAAAGTTCCCTCACCGTCGCCGGCGGGCCGCGGCAGGTAGGGCCGGGTGGCAGAGGTTTTTTGGCACACGGCGGGCGCCTGACGCGCAATCGGAGCAGTGCGCGAACCCAGCGAAGGGCGGGTAAAGGGCCCCTACCGGCGCGGTCGAGGGCATCTACATGCTCAAGCTCGCTCAGAGCGCGCTGCCCTCCCTCGTCCGGCGTGGGACGAGGACCAAGCTTCGTAGCGCAGGCTCTCACCGTGCCATCGCCAT
>JAKACE010000400.1 GCA_021821705.1 Actinomycetes bacterium
ACGGCGTAGGACTGTTGCGCCGTGGCCCTCTGAGCCGATGGGACGTACTGCGCGCCGGCAAGGGCCAACACCGCCCCCGTCGTCCAGACGCATGCCCACGACACTGCGCTGCACCTGCCGGCTGCCCGCTGTCGCCCGGCCGATGCGCAGAGCAGTACTGCCGCCGCCAGCAGATAGAGCACAACCGCTCCAGGCGCCCCCGTGAGGATGTTGGCACCCCCCGAGGCCATCCCACCCAGGGCTTCGCCGAAGTACCACACCCCCAGTGCCCAGGCCATCGAAACCGCCAGGCCACCCCGGGCGCTGCGGCGCCAGAGTATGGCCAGGCCCAGCAGGATCTGCACGGCAGCGAAAGTCGCGTCGGCCAGCACGGGCTGTCGCTGCATCAACCCCGCCGACCACGTGACGGGGCCGGCAACCCACGACGGCTGGCCGGCGGCGGCCGGGGCAACGATCTGCCTGGCGAAACCGGGAGTGAACATGTAGGGCTGCAGTTGGAGCAGCCCGTCCAGCAGCCACAGCCCGCCCAGCACGTACCGGGCCACAGCGAGCAGGCCGGTCAACCGGATCCGGCCCGGCCATAGCAGGGTGATGGCACGAGGGGCTTGCCTCACCGCGATGAGGCGCAGGGTGGTCTGCTGCACCGAAGATCCTCCTCAGGTCACCTGCCTGTAAGGGTCCTTCGGTGCCGGGCGGGGCTTTGGACCAACAGGACCGCCAGGCGGGCTTCCGGCTCGGTCGCCCGGCTACGCCGGCATGGCGTAGCCGGGCAACTCGTCGCCCCTGCCTCTGGAGGCCTCATGGGGCAAATCGGCGGCGCGGGATGTGGCCCGTGCCCGGGCTGTCAGCGCAGCCCGAATCCCCCGGCGTGCAGGACGGCCGCCCCGCGAAAGCGGCTCTGCTCCAGATCGGCCAGGGCCTGGTCGGCCCGGTCGAGAGGATAAGCGGTGGTGGTCGGGGTCAACCCGATGCGCGCCGCTATGGCGAGGAAGGCCTCCCCGTCCGCCCTGGTGTTGGCAGTCACGCTGCGCAGGGTGCGTTCCTGGAACAGGTGGCGCTGGTACTCCAGCCCCGGGATGTCGCTCAGGTGGATGCCGGCCACCGCCAGCGTGCCGCCGCGGTCCAGGGCCGCCAGGGCCGCGGGGACGAGCGTCCCGACCGGGGCGAAGACGATAGCGGAGTCCAGCGGCTCGGGCGGCGGCCCTTGCACCGGGCCGGCGGATGCCGCCCCGAGAGCCAGAGCCAGGTCGCGGTCCTCAGGTGAACGGGTCATGACGTGCACCCGGGTGCCCATGGCCACGGCGACCTGTGCCGTCAGATGGGCAGAGCCGCCGAAGCCGTAGATGCCGAGACGTCCCCCAGCCGGGACGTTCGCCAGCTGGAGCGCCCGGTAGCCGATGATCCCTGCACAGAGCAGCGGCGCCGCCGCATCGTCGTCGAAGGTGCCCGGCAGCTCGTAGGCGTAGGCCTCGTCCACCACGACCAGCTCGGCGTAGCCACCATCGACGTCCCATCCCGTAAAGGTCGGGGAAAGGCACAGGTTTTCCCGGCCCGACCGGCAGAACCTGCACCGGCCGCACGTACGCCCGAGCCACGGCACACCGATGCGCTGGCCGAGCCGTAGGCGTCCACACCCCGGTCCGAGCCTGTCCACATAGGCGACCACTTCGTGCCCTGGTACGACACCACGGCGGTGGACGGCCAGGTCGCCCTCGACGACGTGGAGGTCCGTGCGGCACACTCCACACGTGGACACACGGGCCCTGACCTGTCCGGGGCCCGGCTCGGGCTCGGGCCTGTCCACCAGGCGCAGCGGGGCGGAGCCGAGGGGCCCCGGGTGGCTCACCTCCCACGCCCTCATGACGCCCTCCCCTGGTACGGCCTCCAGGAACGCTAGCTCAGGCGCCTGTGCCCGGACGAGACCGCCTGTGCCTGCGCTGGAGCCAGCCGGACCAGAGCGTTGTAGGTCACAACGGCGATGGCGAAGTGCATGAAGACGAGGACCAGGACGGCCTGCCCCGGGGCGCCCTGGTAGAGGATGGCCAGGTCGGGAAGCAGCAGGACCGCCGAGACAAGCACGGCCAGGCGCAGGAACACCCAGCGCGGAGCGGCGCTGAGGCGGGTCACCACCGGCCAGCCGGCACAGGCGATGAGCACGCCGACGATCGTCAACCTGGCATAGTCGGCGAACTGGAAGTGGACGTAGCCCCGGGTGGAGGGGAAGACAGCAGTGCCGATGGCGACGAGCAGGGCGTCGGCGACCAGCGAGCCGACCACGGACACCACGACGGCCGCGCCGAGGCGCCGGCGCAGTGGCGGGGTGTGGGGGGGACGCACGTCGAAGCGGCCGTACTCGAGCAACCGGCGGGTCGGAGTGAACGACATGGCCCTCTGCAGGACCCGGGTCTCCTCGGTGAGGGTGTTCATCTATCTGCCTCCGTACGCAGAGCCCGGGCGGGGCACGCCGTCGCCCGGGCGGTCGCAGGGCGCGCAACGCCTCTGCAGGTGGGACTGAGCGCTGCCCAGAGTGGGGCCGGCACCTGAAGGTTCCGTGAACCTCAGGCGCTTCTCAGCCTTCCACGGAGCGCTGGGCAGCCGCCTTCGCCGTCTTCGCGCCGGCGCGCCACGGCCGGGAGGGGCTACCCTCCCGGCCGTGAACATCGGTCTTACGAGCCAGGCGTCTTGCCGTCGCCACGCGAGGCCGGCAATCTAGCTCACCTCAAGGCAGGGTTGCGACGCCGTTCGAGTAGGCGTCCACGTCCACGTCGCTGGTCGGGTTGGCGGACGTCGCCGAGCCTCCGACGCCGTCGATGACCGAGTTGAGGCCGCCCGACTGGACCGGGCTAGGGCAGTCGCCGTCGACCTGGCAGGTGCTCGAGATGAACAGGCCCATGGCGTCTGTGAAGACGACCCCTGGGTTGTTCGGCGCCTCGTAGGCCATGGCGTCCCACAAGGTGGCGGGCGTGTCGATGAACACCACGTAGCTGGCCATGCCATAACCGTGGAAGCTCTGCACGTTGTCGGTCACCAGGAACGATGGATAGCCGGGCTGGACCGGCGATACCTCCCACGCTGCCTGGCTCGGCGGGTCGTACGGGAGCTCGTTCTGGAAGAAGATGTCGGTGCCGTTGTTGCCGCTCCAGACGACTTCGTTCTTCTGGTAGTGCTCGACGGCCAGGCCGTATGCCGTCACGTCGTTGCCGGTGACCGCCAGGCCGGTGTCGCCCTGGTTGAAGGTCC
>JAKACE010000401.1 GCA_021821705.1 Actinomycetes bacterium
CGGAGACCGGCTCTTCGGCACCCTCTGACGGGGCGGTTAGCGGCCGGGCTGTTGCCTGTGCGCCGGACCTCAGCCCCGCACATCGGTGCCGCCCGGTCGTCCCCGGCCGCCTACTTCCAGGTCGACGCCGTTCACACGTGGGTGAGCGAACCCAGCGCCTCCGTGAGACGGCCGGCGAAGGCTTGCACGGGCGCGGTGGAGGCACCACCTGCCGGGCCGTGGCCACCGAAGGCCGCTGCCGCCAGCACGTTGGCCCCTCTTGCCTCCAACAGCTTCGTCATCTCCGCCAGGGTGCCCCTGGGTGCGACGGAGTACGTGCAGAAGACCGCGACCGGTTTGGCCGCCATCCTCGGCAACCTCTGCAGCCAGGCCACAGCCGCCCGCGCCGGGTGCACCCGGGCGACCACCAGGCCCTCGGTCCAGGCTCCCACCACGACCAGGTCGGCAGCGGCCAGGTCGGCCGCCATCACCTTGACGAGCGGCAAGGCCGTGGCTTCCATGCCCTCGCTTCGCAGCCTGTCAGCCAGATCTCTTGCCACGCCGGCCGTACGGCCCCCGGCGCTCTCGTAACAGACCAGGGCCCGCAGCGGGCGCCCCGTGTACCGGCCACCGTCGCCGTTCGTCCCCCCGACTGCCACGCTCGAGCCCACGCCATTGCCGTTCGCGCCGGTGCCGTTGCCTGTCCCCGCAACGTTGCCGTTGGCCCCGGTGCCATGGCCGTTGGCCCCGGAGCCATGGCCGTTGCCATTGCCGGCGCCTCCACTGCCGGGGTGGCCGTTGCGACCGGCTGGGGCGCCCGCCGGCTTGGCCGCGCTGTCGGAGAACCGGCGCGCCGAGACCGGGCGCCGAGGCTGGGCGTCCAGCAGAGCGGACGCGGCCCGCCGTCCCTGCGCCATGGCCTCCACCACCGTCGAAGGCCCGGTGAGGGCGTCGCCCGCCACCCACACCCTCGGGCGGAAGGGGAACATCGCTGCCTCCAGGGCAACCTCGCGGCCGAGCGACAGCCGGCCCACAGCCGACTTGCCTGCAGGAGGGGTGGCCAGGACGCCGCTGGCCAGCCAGTGCCGGTCGGGCACCCCGGCGTCGGTGCGGCGCACCGGGGTGCCCGGCAGGCGCTGGGCGAATGCGGCATCGAGGCGATAGCCCATCGCCATCACCACGAGGTCGACCTCGAGCTCCTCGGGCGGCCCGCCGAGCACCTTGGGCCGCTGCCCCGCCTGGCGCTGCTCGGTCCGAGCCAGCCGGGCCACCCGGGCACGGCCACCGTCGCCCTCCAGAACGCTCACAGTCCGCAGGAAGCGCACCTCCACCCCCTCGGCGCGGGCTTCTGCCACCTCGTCGGGGCGGACCAGGGCGTAACGCTCGTCCATCCAGTCGACACAGGTTGCCCTACAACCGAGGCGCCGGGCTGTGCGGGCAACGTCCATGGCGGTGTTGCCCGCCCCCAGCACGAGCACGCTCGGCGAGCGGTGCACGGCCCCCGGGCCGTTGGCAGGATCGGGCACGGCTGCCGGCACCGCAAGCCCGAGCGAGGAGAGGAAGCCTCCTGCCTCGCCCCCCGGGCGCAGCGCCGCCTTGGCCCCCTTGAGGAAGGTAGTGGCGTCGACCACCCCTTCCAGGTTGTTACCGGGCACCGTCAGGCGCAGCGGCTCGCCGGCGCCGTGGGCCAGCACGACGGCGTCGTACGCCTCGAGCAACTCGTCCATCTGGGCCGCGTCGACCTCGGTGCCGCAACGCAGGTCCACCCCGGCTCGCGTCAGTTGGTCCCAGGGCCGCTGCGCCACCCGGGCGGGCAGGGTGAAGTCAGGGATGCCCCAGTCGCACAAACCCCCCGGAGTGGCGTCCTTCTCGTACACGGTGACGTTTGCACCCGACTCGACCAACACCCACGCCGCCCCGGCCCCTGCCGGCCCGGAGCCGACCACGGCGACCCGCAGGCCCGACCCCGGGCCACGACCGTCCCTGGGTGCGAGGGGAGCAGGCACTGGCGCGTTGTCGGCCACGAAGCGCTCCAGACGCCCGATCGAGACGGGCTCCGCCCCCGCCAGCGACCAGGTGCACGCCCCCTCGCACTGCGCAGCCTGGTTGCATACCCGGGCGCACACGTCGGGCATGACAGTGGTTGCCCGCAGCACCTCGTGTGCCGCTGCGAGGTCCCCACGGCCAAGGGCGGCGATGAAGGCAGGTATGTCGTTGTGCGCCGGGCACCCGCGCACGCACGTCGGGTCAGGGCACTGCAGGCACCGGGCCGCCTCGGCCATCGCCTCTTCGCGGCTCGAGAAACCCGCACGGGTTTCCACCACTTCGCCGGGCACGAGAGCAGAGTGAGCCTCGAGCGTGCCGGCCCGGGGCGACACCAGGCACGGGCCGTCAACCGTTATGGCGCTGAACGGGCATGTGCGTGTGCACTGCCGGCAGCCAACGCAGGCCGTGCCGTCGGCCTGGGCCACCCACAACACCGGATCCATGTAGAGCGCTCCGGTCGGGCAGCGCACCACGCACTCCTGGCACCCGGCACAGCGGTCCGTGAGGACCCGGGCCTCGGGACGGCCACCCGCCGGCGCCGGCCCACCTGCCGCCGGGGCGCCGCCGACCGTGGCGAGAATACGTAGCTGTGGCTCTGTGATGGCCATGACGGCTCTCCTTGACCTTGACTAGTTGGCGGCCTGCATGAGGACGTACAGGACGGCGGCACCGGCACCGCAGGCGCCGACGAAGGCAAGCGACGCCAGGCGCACCCCGGCGGCCGACCGGCTGACCGGCACCAGATCCCGGCCGGCCACCCGCCACATCGACCACAACGCGGCCAGGGTCCCCGCCGCGATGACAGCCACCTGGGTCACGACTATGCCGTGGTTGCCCAGGAGCGAGGTCGAGTACAGCGCTGACCGGGTGGAGGCGAAGCCGAAGATGTGTGCGGCAGCAGGCAGGACTCGCGGGGAGGTGTGGAAGAACTTCGGCAGCTGCCTGGCGAAGTAGTCCGCACCGACCACCGGGATGAGGCCGTAGGCCATCGGCACGAAGAAGGACCGGAACGGGGTGACCCGGTCGATGAAGCTCGCCTTGCCCGCTCGCCTGGGGACGGCTCCGGTGCCGAAGAGCCGGCCAACCACCAGGGCGGCGCCGGCCAGGGTCAGGGCACCCACGGCGATGAGGCCCAGGTAGTCCACCGGGTTGGGGTAGTGGGGGAAACCCAGTACCGAATTGAGCTTGTTATCGATG
>JAKACE010000402.1 GCA_021821705.1 Actinomycetes bacterium
GCGCGAAGAAAGGCCCGCCCGTTGGGCGGTCCTTTCCATCTGCTCGTCGGTGCTCGGCACACGGCTGACCGGCGACGCCACGCCACGCCCCGGTCTGGCTGGGAGCAAAGCCAGCCGGGCCAGTTGCGGGCGGTCCCGCCGGGCCAGTTGCGGGCGGAACAGGCAGGTCAGTTGCGGGCCGAGCCGAGGAACTTGAGCAGCAGGCCGCGGTTGACGGGATCTCCTCCCGCCTCGGCCACCTGTTCGTCGCCGTCGCGGTGGCCCTCGACGTCGTCTTCCTCCCACACCTGGGACAGATCGGCCACCTCGCCGTCATCGGGGCCGCCGTCCGCTGCCGCCTCGGAGAGGGCGGCCGCCGGGGCCGGGCCATTGGCAGTGGCGGCCTCCACCGTTTGCGATGCCGGCGCCGGCCTTAGGCCGGCCGCGGGCGACGGCGCCGGCCCGGCAGCCACGTCGACGAGGCGCAGGTCCACCAGCTCCTTCACCGCCCTGCACCCCTCGAACTCCCCGAGGTCGCGCAGCGATAGCACCTCGGCCACCGTTCGTCCGGCGCCGATCGTAGCCACGAGGCGCCACTGGTCGGGGCGGAGCATGACCGTGCCCTCGACGTCAGGTCTCAGCTTGAGCCCGCTGTAGACCGAGGGCACGACGGCAGCTATGCCGGGCCACTCGGCGAGGCGGCTCTCCGCCTCGTCCAGCACGGGGGCGACATCCTGCGGCGTGAGCGGGTTGACGGTCGCGGTGCCGGTGTGGAACTTGAACTTGCCCTCCTGGAGCCTGAGGAGAGCGAAGAGGGCGTCGACAGGGCCCTTGGTCGTGCCCACGTCGAAGCCGGCCACCCGTCCGGCGTCGAACCACACACTGCCGACGCCGCCGCCCGACTCGATCCTCAGCTCGCCTGTCTTGGCTGTGACAGAGAGCAGCGCGAGCACGTCGGGCAGGGCAATTGTCTCGAGCGTACCTTCAAGCGACACTTCAACCTCCGGTTCTCATGCCATACTTCGGCAACTTCCCCGGGCGGGTTGAGAAAAGCGGGCAACCGCCGGCATGCCGGTACCGGTGGCCTTGGCAGCCTGGCCGCCAGGCCCGGCCGAGCAGCTCACACCGGCCGGACCGGGTCCTCCAGTTGGCCGAGCGCGCCCAGGCTGCCGCTCTCGGCCCGCTTGCGCAGCTCACGCAGAGCCGCCGCCGACATCACTTCCACCGGCGCCTCCCGGCCAGTCCAGATCCGCAGCTGGCGCGCCGCCTGGTGTATGAGCATGCCCAGCCCGTTGCAGGTGTCGGCCCCTCTCGAGCGGGCCACGGCCAGCAGTGGCGTCGTCGCCGGCGCGTAGATGAGGTCGGCCACGAGTTGGCCCGGCCCGAGCCTGTCCGGGCTCAGCCCCAGGGGCAGGGAAGGCACCCCGTCGCCCGAGGTGCTCGAGCGGCCCACACCGGCCATGCCCACCGGCGTGGCGTTCACGACCAGGTCCGCCTGTTCTGCCTCGCGGGGCTGGCCCGGCGCGCCCCTGGGGCCGGCGAAGGCCGCGGCCGCAGCCGCCTGCTCGGCCTGGCGCGCCGCCACCGTCACCCTCGAAGCGCCGGCCTCGGCCAGCGCCAGCACGACCGCCCTGGCCGCTCCGCCGGCGCCGAGGACGAGGCACTTCTTGCCCTCGGGGGACCACCCCTGGTCCGCCAGCGAGTCGACAAAACCGGCGCCGTCGGTGCTGTCGCCCACCAGTTCGCCGTTGAGGTTGGTCACCGTGTTGACGACCCCGAGCCGCTCCGCCACCGCCGTGAGGCGCAAGCAGGCCGCAGCGGCCATGGCCTTGTGGGGCATGGTGACGGACAGGCCCCGAAGGCCGAGGTCCAGCATGGCCTCGACGGCGCGACCGCCACGCCCGGCAGGGACCGGGAAGGCCACGTACGCCCAGTCCAAGCCCAGCTCCACCATGGCTGCGTTGTGCAGTACGGGTGAGAGCGAGTGCTCGACGGGGTCGCCGATCACGCCGGCCAGCACCGTAGTGGCGGAGGGCCAGGCGCCGAGCGAGCCGCCCGGACGCGGACCGTGACCCCTGGTGTCCGCCATCAACACAGCTTCGCCGCCCGGCAGGAGGCCTCCAACTGGAGGAACTGGGCGTTAGTGCTGGCAAAACCCATCTTGCCGTCGGCCTTGACCGTCACCCAGTACAAGAAGGTCGTCTGGGGAGGGTTCATCGCCGCCTCCAAGGACGGCAGCCCCGGGTTGGCGATCGCCGTTGGCGGGAGGCCCTTGTTGAGCAGCGTGTTGTAGGGATTGGGGGTTGTCATGTCGACCTTGCCTTTGGGGCCACCGAGCCCGTACAGGAGAGTTGACTCAGCCCCGATAGGCATACCCCGCGCCAGCCGGTTGTATATGGCGCTGGCGACCGGGCCCCGGTCGCCTTCCAGCTTGGCCTCACGCTCGACGATCGAGGCCACCTCGACCACCTGGTACGGCGTGCGGTGGAGCCTGGCGGCCGCCGCTGCCAGGCCGATGCTCGCCGCGTGCTGGTCGAAGGTCGACACCATGTACTGCACGAGCTGGTCGGCCGTCTCCCCCGGGGTCACCGGATAGGTGGCGGGGAAGAGCAGCCCCTCCAGGCTGCGTACGCCCGGGGCCTGGTAGGGAGAGGTCACCTGGCCGTCCAGGGCCGCCGCCTCGAACTGCGCCGCCGTTATACCGACGTGCATCCGCCCGAGGGTGGCGGCGATCTGGCGCACGGTATAACCCTCGGGGACGACCAGCTTGTAGCTGGTGGCGATGGGACCTGCCACCAGCGTGGCCACGGCCTGAGAGTACGGCTCGTTTGTCCTCATGCGGTAGGTGCCTGCCTGTAGAGGCCCCGTCCCTTCCAGCTCGAGGTAGATCTCCCAGACCTCGGGCCCGTGGACCACGCCCCGCGCCGCCAGGATCTGGCCGATGCGGTAGGAGGAGGCGCCGCGAGGGATGCTAACGGTCACCAACGGTCCCTGTGGCCCCGAGGGGTTGATCTCCCCCTTCACGTGGAAGAACCCGACCAGCCCAGCCACCACCACGACGGCCAGCGCGATCAGAGCGCCCCGGCGAAGCTGACGCGCCCGTGCCCGGGCAGGCCTGCCACGGTCGTAGGGCCCCGACGGTGTGCCGCCGTCACCCGGCGTGCCGCCATCACTCAGGCCGACGAGGTCACCCGGCGTGCCGCCTCCGTCCTCGTACTCGCCGTCCTCGTAGGCCCCCTCC
>JAKACE010000403.1 GCA_021821705.1 Actinomycetes bacterium
CGCTGCCAGTCGCTGTCGTAGCCATGTCCCGCGAGGGCCTCGTGGCGGTGGCCGCGGTAGTGCTGGCACTGGCCGGCGCCAGGCGGATCGACGTCACTCTGGTCGGCAAGGCAGGGACGTTCGGCATGATGTGCGCCTTTCCCTTGTTCCTGGCCGGCCACTCCGCGGTCGGGTGGCACCACGTGGCCCTGGTCCTGGCCTGGGTCGCAGCCATCGGCGGGCTGACCTTCGGCTGGATCTCCGTAGCCATGTACGTGCCCGTCGCCAGGGAGGCCCTGGCATCCGGCCGGGCCCAGCGGGCCGTCGCCCGAAGTGGTCAGTCCGGCTGACACGGCCATCGCCGGAATGCGACGGTGGTAGGGCGGTGCGGTTGGGGCCCGATGGCCCGATGGCCCGATGGCCCGTGGCCAGGCAGGCCGGTGGCCCGGTGGGTGGGCAGCCCCGGGCCTGTCGCCCTGGGCCGGCGGTCGCCGGTTTCAGTGCCCTCCGTCTGCCGGAGGCTGGGGGCCGCCCCAGAGCGCGTCCCTGGCGGCGGTCCACGCTGCCTCACCCGCGGCCACGAGCAGCCCGGTGCGGCGGACGGCGGGACGGTACGGGGTGCCGTCCAGGTGAAGCGCCTGGCACCCCGCCTCGCCGGCCAGGAGGGTGCCGGCGGCATGGTCCCACGGCAGCGCCCGCCAGAAGCTGACAAAGTCCTGCTCTCCCTCGACGAGCGCCGGGTACTCGGCGCCGGCGCAGTAGCGCCCCGCCGTCACCTCGGCGAAACGGCCCCGGTTCGCGTCGACAACAGCCAGGCGCTCGGGTGGCAGTACCCGGGTCAGGACAGCACCGCGCAGATCGGCCGGGTCGGCCGAGACCGGGGGCCGCCGGCGCAACCTCAGGCCGTCCCTCCAGGCACCGGCCCCGGCCTGGGCTGAGTACATGTGCCCGACGGTGGGACGCCAGATCCAGCCGGCAACGGGGGAGCCTGCGTGCAGCAACGCCACCATCACGGCCCAGTCGGGGCGGCCGGCGGCGAAGTTGGCCGTGCCGTCGACCGGGTCGACCACCCATGCCCACTCCCCTGCCAGAGCATCCATCAGGCCGGGGTCGCGCGAGCAACCCTCCTCGCCGACGACGGGTGCAGCGAAGTAGGCCGGCAGCGAACCGGCGAGCATGCGCTCGGCCTCCTCGTCGGCCACTGTCACGGCCTCGCCGGGCGCCTTGTCCCACGACTCACCGGCACCCAGACGGCCGAAGCGGGGCTCGACACAGGCCTCGCTCGCCTCGCGGACGAGGTCGCCCACCCGCTGCATCAGGTCATCGCCGGGACCGGGCATCTTGACGATACTGGCACACCGGTGACGGCCGCTACGGCGCCAGCGGCTGACGGCCCGTGGTCACGTTGCCTGCACTCGACCAGCGTCAAGGCGCAGGTGACGGGAGGTTCGCAGGTCCCCCACTGGTGGCCGACTACGTCGGACGGCTTAAGGCCCTCGAGGCGGCGCGGGCCTTCAGCTCAGCTTCGGACCTGGACGAGGCCGCCCGCCTTGGGGTTTGTGCAACCGGCGCCGGGGCGCGGGCTGGACGATGTCGACGGCACGCACTCGACCGGAAGTCGTCAATCCCAGCTGCTCCAAGGCAATCCGGGCACGGGTTATGGTCCGGTCGAGAGGCCCTGCGAGGATGCTGTTCAGCCGCAATATCCGCCGTTCGGCGCTGCTGCTGCCTTACGCGCTGTGGCGGATGGTCGAGCGCAGATGAGGGAGTCTGGTCGCGTGAGCGACGAGCGCCGCCCCACGTGTCTCCCGCCCGGTAGGTAGCCGTGAGCGAGCCAGCTCATCCCAACCACCACCGTGATGTCGCCGCGTTCGACCTGCGAGCGGCCGGCTATGAGAACGGCTGGCGGGGCCAGCTGCACCGTGAGATCACTACCCGCACCGCGGCCCCGGCCGCCCGGGAGGCTCACGCATCCTCCCGCATCCTCGACGTGGGCTGCGGCACCGGGCAGCTCCTGCGCCTACTCGCCGCGACGTTCCCGACTGCCAGCGAAGTGCGAGGTCTCGACCCGGCACCATCCATGCTCGCCGTCGCCGCCACCCACGCCCACGACCCACGGCTGAGCTTCGACGCCGGGGACGCCGAGAAGCTCCCGATCCCCGACGGTCACTTCGATCTGGTGGTCACCACGACCTCGTTCGACCACTGGTCGGACCAGGCCGCCGGGCTACAACAGTGCGCCCGGGTCCTCGGCGCCGGCGGGCTGCTCGTGCTGGTCGACCTGCCCTTGCTGCTCCTGGCGCCCACGCTGCTCGGCGAGCGACGACGCAAGGCGCGCACAAATAGCCGGGCCGGGCGTCTCCTCGACGCTGCGGGTTTCAGCGCGCCTGTGTGGCACGACCTGTACACGCCGATCATCAAGGCCGTGACCGCGCGCCTCTCTCGATGACCACATACCGCGCCCAGTCCCGTCGCTATGAGCGGGCTGTCCATGGTCGAGCGGCTGTTTCGGAGGTGGGTAGATGGGTAGTTCGGGCGCCTCGACGGGGCGCGACCTCGCCGCCAACGATGATGGGAGAGTGACACCTCGGATCCAGGGAGTGATCTACGACGCCGGCACGGTCTTCGGGCGCGGCCAGCGCCCCACCCGCCGCCACCTCGACGAGCGTGTCTTGCGCCGAGAACTGGAGGTGATCCGCGACGAACTGCACGCGACCCACGTGCGCGCCGTCGGAAGTGACCCGGCCCGTCTCGACACCGTCGCGGCCGCGGTGGTCGAGGCCGGGCTCGGGTTGTGGTATTCCCCGGCTGTCTTCGACCACGACCTGGCGGAAACTACCCGCAACACCGTCGCGATGGCCGGCCACGCCGAGACACTCCGAAGGCGCCTCGGCGGGCAGGTCACCTTCGTCGCCGGAGCCGAAGCGACCCTGTTTGTGCGCGGGCTCGTGCCTGGCAAACGTCTCACCGACCGCTTCGCACGCATCAAGGCCGACCCGTCGTTGCTCCATAGCAGCGACCTCGCCCGCTACCTCACCACGCTCGCCGCCGAGCTGCGTCCCGTTTTCGGAGGACCCCTCACCTACGCGTCGCTGTCGTTCGAGCAGCCCGACTGGCGGTCCTTTGACATCGTCGGCGTCGATCACTACCGAGACGACCGGGTGAAGGACCGCTACTTGGAGATGCTGGAACCGCATCTCGCCACCGGCCTCCCGGTGGTCGTGAGCGAGGTCGGG
>JAKACE010000404.1 GCA_021821705.1 Actinomycetes bacterium
CACGAGCACCCACGCGAAGGCGGCCTGGACATCTCGGGCGGCGAGTGAGCCAGGCATGCGGGCAAAATCTTCCAATGGCACAGTACTCAGCGCTTTCGAGCTCGGTGGTCAGCTCCCATGGGCCGGACGGTCAACCAGGCCTAGTACTGTTGCACGGCTACACTCAGACAGGCCAATCCTGGATGCCGGTCCTGGCCCACCTGCCGCCGGTCACCGCCCTGCTCCCGGACGCGCCCGGCCACGGTCGCTCCGCCTCGGTGCGGGCCGACATGTGGGGCGCTGCCGACATGCTGGCCGCCCTGGTCGGCCGGCCCTGTACCTGGGTCGGCTACTCGATGGGAGGCAGGGCCGCTCTGCACGTCGCCCTCGCCCACCCCGAAAGCGTCGAACGCCTCGTCCTGGTCAGCGCCAGCGCAGGGATAGCCGACCCCGTCGCACGGGCCGAGCGGGCCGAGTCCGACGAGCGCCTGGCCCAACGCATCGAGGCGGGCGGCGACGCCGGCCTGCCCCAATTCCTCGACGAGTGGCTGGCGGCACCTCTGTTCCGGAGCCTGCCTCGCGACGCGGCCGCGATGTCGTCCCGCCTCGCCAACACGGCTGCCGGTCTCGCCTCCAGCCTGCGACTGGCCGGAGCCGGAGCCCAGGGCCCGCTGTGGGCCCGCCTGGGCGAGCTGGGGCAGAGGCAACTGCCGGTCCTGCTCGTATCCGGGCAGCTCGACTCCCGCTACTGCCTGCTGGCGCAACAGATGGCCGACGCCATCGGCCCCCAGGCGAGCACGGCCGTCGTGGAGGGGGCCGGGCACGCATGTCACCTGGAGAAGCCGGCCCGAGTCGCTGAGCTCATCGCCGGCTTCGCCGGCCTCGGCTGACCTGCTCAGATGGCCAGCCCGGCGGCAAGCAGGGCTCCGGCCACGAGCTGCAGGCGCCCGGTCGCCCCCAGCACCGGGACCAGTTGCGGGCCGGAGGCGCCCTCCAAGACGGAACGGACCGGGCCGATGGCCAGCACCACACTGGGCAGTGCCAGCAGAGCCCAGGGCCTGATCACCGCCAGGGGGCCCACGAGCACCAGCGCTCCCAGGGCACACGCAGCGTACAGGGCACGCGTCGGTGCCGCACCCAGGCGCACGGCCAGGGTGTTCTTCCCGGCTGCGGCGTCACCGGGTATGTCACGCAGGTTGTTGACGACGAGCAGGGACACGGCGAAAAGCCCGACGGGCAGGGCCGCCAGCACCTCGAGCGCTGTCACCCGGCCGGTCTGCACGTAGGCCGTGCCGACCGTCGCCACCAGGCCGAAGAAGACGAAGACCGAGGCCTCTCCCAGGCCGGCATAGCCATAGGGGCGGGGCCCTCCTGTGTACGCCCAGGCTGCCAGCACACATGCGACCCCCACCACGAGCAGCCACCAGCCGGCCACGGCCGCCAGCACCAGGCCGGCCAGGCCGGCGACGCCGAAAGCGGCCACGGCCGCCGCCTTTACAGCCGCTGGGCTGGCCGAGCCCGAAGCCACCAGGCGTAGGGGCCCGACCCGGGCGTCGTCGGTGCCTCTCACCCCGTCGCTGTAGTCGTTGGCGTAGTTGACACCCACCTGCAACGCCAGAGCCACGAGGCCGGCGAGCACCGCCCGCCACCACACAGAGTGACCGTAGGCGACAGCGGTACCGGTGCCGACCAGTACGGGCACCAGGGAGGCCGGGAGGGTCCGGGGCCTCGCCCCGGCGACCCAGGGCGAGATCCCGGCCGAGCCGGGGCGGGTCTGCGACATTCCGGGTGCGACCCTAGCGCCACGACAGGCAACCTCGGCCCACTTCGGCGCGGGGACTTCCGTCGGTCACGGCAGGGCTTCTCGTGCTCCAAGCCGGTCGAGGTCCCCGGGAGGCGGCACCGCCAAGGCCGCCATGCCCGCACAGGGACGGCCTGCGCCTGTCCTCGGGCAGACTGGCGCTGTGCACGAACTGGTCGCCATCGACCTGCCCGGTGGTCCCGCCTTCGTCGATGCCCTCCGGCGCACCTGGGACGAGGGGGACGCGGTGATGCCTGTAGACCAGCGCCTGTCCGCTCCCGGGCGCCGGGCACTTTTCGGCTCCTTGGCCCCGGGTGCGGTCGTGGGCCCCGGGGGCCGCCGCAAGCTCTCGGGGGGGCTGGCGGTCCAGGAAGGTGACGCACTGGTGGTGCCAACTAGCGGCAGCACCGGCCAACCCAAGGGCGTGGTCCTCACCCACGACGCCGTGCGGGCCAGCGCCCTGGCTACCTCGCGCCGCCTCGGTGTCGAGCCAGACCGGGACCGCTGGCTAGCCTGCCTGCCGCTCAACCATGTGGGTGGCCTGTCGGTGGTGACCCGGGCGCTCAGGACCGGGACGGCGCTGGAGGTGCACCCGGGTTTCGACGTCGAGCGGGTACTTGCGTCGGCCGGCCCCGAGGTGCTCGTCTCACTGGTCCCGACAGCGCTGGCGCGCACCGGGGCGTCGCCCTTCCGCACCGTCGTCCTCGGAGGGTCTGCACCCCCGGGCGACCTGCCGGCCAACGTGGTGACGACTTACGGGATGACCGAGACCGGGAGCGGCGTCGTCTACGACGGCTGGCCCCTCGACGGTGTCGAGGTCCGGGTCGCGCCCGGTGGGGAAATCTCCCTGCGCTGCCCCATGCTCCTTCGCTGCTACCGCGACGGGACCGTACCACTCGGGCCCGGCGGCTGGCTGCGCACCGGCGACAGCGGCCACTTCGGCGCCGACGGCCGCCTGCACGTGGACGGCCGCCTGTCGGAGATGGTCATCACCGGTGGCGAAAACGTCTGGCCCGCCCCGGTCGAGGACGTCCTGCGCCGGCACCCGGGCGTGGCCGACGTAGGCGTGGCCGGTAGGCCCGACCCGGAGTGGGGCGAGGTGGTGGTGGCGGTGGTCGCGCCGTCCGATCCTGGCGCACCACCGGACCTGCTCGAGCTGAGAGCCCTGGTGCGCGACCAGCTGGCGGCCTACTGCGCCCCCCGGGACCTGGTCCTGGTGGAGGCCGTGCCACGAACTGCCATCGGCAAGCTGCGCCGAGCCGAGCTGGCCCGCCTGGCCCGCCTCAGTTGTCCGACGGCGGCGGAGGGGCCAGGGGCATGACAGCCCCAGGCCGGCCGTCATTGGCCGGGCGGGAGGCGTTGGCGTCGCCCCGGCCACCGCTGCCGGCCGTGCTCCTGACGAGGTCGATGATGGACGACGCCTGC
>JAKACE010000405.1 GCA_021821705.1 Actinomycetes bacterium
ACGGCTCGAAATGCCAGATGCGGGTCAGATCGAATGGCCGGGGCGTGCCGTCGTACCACAAGTGGTCACCCTGCCCTCC
Organism: Actinomycetes bacterium; assembly: GCA_021821705.1. GTDB lineage: Bacteria > Actinomycetota > Acidimicrobiia > Acidimicrobiales > Palsa-688 > JAJZMF01. The sequence continues at coordinate 80 of JAKACE010000405.1, forward strand.
CTCGTAGCGGAAGTCGTTGCCGACCGCGTCCCATGTCGCGCCGCCGTCGTCTGAGCGCTGCACCACCTGGCCGAACCACCCGTTGGACTGCGAAGCCCATATGCGCTGGGGCTCCGCCGGCGAACCGGTCATGTGGTACACCTCCCAACCCCCGAAGAAGGGGCCGGTCACGGCCCAGTCCCGCCTGGTACCGTCAGCGGTAAGAACGAAGCCGCCCTTGCGGGTACCGACCAGCAACCTCACGCTGCTCATGGCCCTCCCGTCGGCCTTCGGCCCACCTGATGGGGCCGCTTCGCCTGAGCGTACACGGGCCCGGGGACTGCCGGCGCCGCCGTCGTGCTACCAGGCGGCACTGGGGCCGGGGCAAAGGTTGCCCGTCGTGGCAGTCGCGTTATTAGATGTAGAGGCCGGTGCTGTCGGTGACCCGCTCGGCGGCTACTGCGTGGATGTCGCGCTCGCGCAGGATGAGATAGTTCTCGCCCTGCACTTCGACCTCGAAGCGGTCCTCGGGGTTGAACAGCACCTGGTCGCCCGCCTTGATCGAGCGTACGTGGGGGCCCGTGGCTACCACCTCCGCCCAGCTGAGGCGCCGTGGCACCTCGGCCGTGGCCGGGATCAGGATGCCCGCTTTCGACTTTCGTTCGCCTTCGGAGCGCGGGATCTGCACGAGCAACCGGTCGGCCAGCATCTGGATCGCCTGCTTGGGCGGGACGGGATCGTTCTGGGCCATCTCCGGCAAGCTAGCGCGCCCTGGGCCCCAAGGGCCTCACAGTCACGCCGGCCTCGGCCATCGCCTCTTTGGCCTCGCCGACCGTCACCTCTCCGAAGTGGAAGATCGATGCCGCCAGCACGGCATCGGCATGGCCCAGCAGGGCGCCTTCGACCAGGTGCCGGGTACAACCCACGCCCCCGCTCGCCACCACCGGGACCGAGGTCGACTCCACGACCAGGCGGGTCAGTTCCAGGTCGAAACCCTGGCGCGTCCCGTCGCGGTCCATAGAGTTCAGCACCAGCTCGCCGGCCCCGAGGGCCTCGCACCTACGGGCCCAGTCGAGAGCGTCCAGACCCGTAGCCGTGCGGCCACCGCGCACGTACACCTCCCACCTGGGCACGGCCGAGGCGGTGTCACGGCGTACGTCCATGCCGACCACCGCACACTGGGAGCCGAACGTGCCCGCGATCTCCGCCACCAGCTCGGGGCGGGCGACGGCAGCCGAGTTGACGCTCACCTTGTCAGCGCCCAGGCGCAGCAGCCGGCGGGCGTCCTCGAGGGTACGCACCCCCCCGCCCACAGTCAGGGGTATGAAAACCTCTTCGGCCGTGCGCGATACGACGTCGTACATGGTGCTGCGGGCATCGGCTGATGCCGTGATGTCGTAGAACACGATCTCGTCGGCGCCCTCGGCGTCGTAGCGGCCTGCCAGCTCCACAGGGTCGCCGGCATCACGCAGGCCCGTGAACCTGACCCCCTTGACGACCCGGCCGCCGTCGACGTCGAGGCACGGCACCACCCTGACGGCCCTCACGCTCTCACCGTGGCATCCCCCGGCAGGCCGCCACCGCATCGGCCACGCTGAAGCGGCCCTCGTAGACGGCCCGGCCGACTATTGCCCCGGCCAGGTGCCGCCCCCCGACGCTGAGCCAGGCCAGCTTGCGCAGGTCGTCGAGGCTGCCGACACCGCCCGAGGCGATAACGGGCACCTGGACGTCGCCGAGCAGGGCCCGGTAACCGGCCAGGTCCGGGCCGACCATCAGCCCGTCCCTGGAGATCTCCGTCACCACCACGGCGGCCGCCCCGGCGTCGACGAGACCGGCCACGACCTGCTCGACCCGGTGCCCCGAGCGCTCCTCCCAGCCCTTGAGCCTCACCTCGCCCTCGAAGTGGTCGACGCCGACGGCGACACGCCCCGGCCAGCGCTGCGCCATCTCCGAGACGAGGCCGGGTTGCAAGACGGCCGCCGTACCTACGACCACCCTGGCCACGCCGGCCTCGATCAGTTCGGCCGCGTCCTGCATCGAACGCACACCGCCACCGGCCTGTACGGGCACCGACACGGCCCGCACGATGTCCGCCACCACCGAGCGGTTTGCCCCTGCCCCGCTTCGGGCCGCGTCCAGGTCCACCACGTGCAACCAGGGTGCACCGGACGCCTCGAACGCCTTGGCCCTGGCCACCGGGTCGGCCCCGTACACCGTCTCACGCCCGAAGTCACCCTGGGCGAGGCGCACGCAGCGGCCGTCCCTCAGGTCTATGGCGGGGTACAGGTCCATCTCAGGTGCACGCCCTCACGAAGTTGGCCAGGATCCCAAGGCCGATGGTCGAGGACTTCTCCGGGTGGAACTGGGTGGCCCACACGGGCCCTGATTCGACCACGGCGGCCACCGGTCCCCCGTAGTCGCAGGTGGCCACGGTCTCGGGCCCTACAGGGGCCTTGTAGGAGTGGACGAAGTAGGCCCACGCCCCCTCCTCGAAGCCCGCCAACAGAGCACTGGGACCTCGCACGTCGAGCAGGTTCCACTGCATCTGCGGCCGCCTGACGTCCTCTGGCAGCAGCGCCACCGTGCCGTCGAAGACACCGAGGCCACGGGCGCCCGGCGACTCGTCGGAGCCACAGTAGAGCAACTGCATCCCGACGCATATGCCCAAAAAGGGCCTGCCGGAGGCCACGGCGCCTTCCGCCGCCGCCCACAGGCCGGCGCCGGCCAGTTCCTCGCTGCAACGCCCGAAATTGCCCACACCCGGCAATACCACACCGTCGGCAGCGGCAACGTCGGCCGCCCTGGTGACCAGGCGCGCGTCCGCCCCCGCCCGGCACAGCGCCTTCTCCGCCGAGCGCAGGTTGCCGATGCCGTAGTCGACGACGGCGATGAAAGGGAGCCCGCTCAGGCCAGCACTCCCTTGGTCGAGGGGACACCGCCGCCCTCTACCCGCACCGCGTCCCGCAGTGCCCGGGCCACGCCTTTGAACGAGGCTTCCAGGATGTGGTGGGTGTTGCGGCCACTTCGCATGCGCAGGTGGAGGGTCAGAGCGGCCGAAGTGACGAACGCCCGCCAGAACTCTTCGGCCAGCTGCGGGTCGAACGGCGGCGACCCGAGCGGGAAGGCCTCCCCCCCTGCCGCAG
>JAKACE010000006.1 GCA_021821705.1 Actinomycetes bacterium
GCCGCCCCGCCCGTCACCGCCGCCCCGCCCGTCACCGCCGCCCCGTCCGTCACCGCCGCCCCGCCCGGCGGCTACGGGCCCCGTAGCCCGGCCGCACCCCGGGGTGTGGGGGCCCGATGGGAGGCGGGTGCTCCCGGCCGAACGACGGCATGGGGGGTCACCTCGGTGAGGCACCTGTGAGCCGCCGCGACAGGGCCGGTAGTGGCACCGTCCTGTGGGCCGCCGGTGGCCCGTCAGGCTCGGGTAATGCTGGGAATATACCCCACGGGGTAAGGTAATTCGCCCCTAACCCTCCAGACGAGCGGCACTGTTCGTGCTCGCCACAGCGGCTGCACAGTGTCGTTATGGCAGACCCGGCCGGCACTCAGTCGATAAACAGAACGGAGGCAGTGGCGGGCCTGAGCGAGGCGGAGATCAGGCGGATCGTGCGCTCGGAGCTCGACGCTCGTATGGTGGCGGGCCCGGGGGCCAACCGGGCTGCCATCATCGCCTCCCAGGGCACCCTGGACTGGGCCTACCCTCCGCTCATCCTGGCCACGACGGCGGCGGCGTCGGGTATGGAGGCGTCGGTGTTCTTCACTTTCTACGGGCTCAACATCATCCACAAGGACTACCGGCGTCTCCTCAGGGTTTCGCCGCTCGGCAACCCGGCCATGCCGATGCCCGTGCCGATGCCCAACCTGGTACTGGGCCTGCCCGGTATGGGGCGGCTGGCGACGCGGCTGATGCGTTCCAAGTTCGCAGGCAAGAACGTCGCTCCTATCTCCGAGCTCTTGGAGGCGGCGCGAGACCTCGAGGTCCGTCTGATCGCCTGCCAGATGACGATGGACGTGTTCGGCTACGGCTCCGGGGACTTCATCGATGGCGTGGAGTTCGCAGGTGCAGCTACCTACCTCGCTGAGGCGAGGAAGGCGAACGTCACCCTGTTCGTCTGATCTGAGGAGGCGAGGAATGTCAAGTGCCGACTTGAAAGAAGACGTGGTCGTCGACGCCCGTGGGCTGTCGTGCCCGATGCCTGTGGTGAAGACGGCCAAGGCCATGAAGGCTATGGTGCCCGGCCAGGTGCTCAAGCTGATGGCCACGGACCTTGGCTCGGTGAAGGACGTGCCCGCTTGGGCGCAGGGCACGGGTAACGAGCTGGTCGCCACCGACGAGGGCGGTGGCGTGTTCACTTTCTACCTGCGCAAGAGCTAGGAGCATGTCGTGAGCGACGCAGAGAAACTGGTGATCATGGTCACCCACGGCCCCTCGGAGCCGGAGTTGGCTTGCATACCCTTGGCATTGGCGGGCGGGGCGGTCGCTTCGGACGTCGAGGTGGTCTTGGGCTTCCAGGGCGATGGCTGCTTGCTGGTGAAAAGGGGGGTTGCCGAGACGGTCAGCGCCCCGGGCTTCACACCCCTCGGCGACCTGCTGCCCGTCCTGGTGGAGGAGGGGGCCAAACTTCTCGTGTGCGCGCCCAGTTTGCAGAGCCGGGGCCTGAGCGCCGAAGACTTCGTAGAGGGCACCGAGATCGTCGCGTCGGCGCGCTTCGTGGCCGAGATCACGTCGGCGACAAACGCCCTGGTGTACTGACGACAATGGCGGTCCGCAACCCCGGGAGGCAACGATGAGCACAACACTGAGCGATACCGATGCCGGCGCTCTCGGCGCGTCCAAGGTGGTCGACGCCCGCGGCGCCGCCTGCCCCGGGCCGCTGCTCGAAGCCAAGAAGGCGATGGGTACCGTAGCCGTTGGCGACGTGCTAGAGCTGTGGTCGAGCGACCCGCAGACCCGCCGCGATGTCGAGGCATGGTCGGCCAAGGTGGGCCACGCATTCCTCGGCATAGCTACGGCAGCGGGTTACGACCGCGTCTTTGTGCGCCGGGGGAAGTGAACCTGATGGTGACCGGTGGGTTGCCCGAGCCCGGCGTGGCCGGTGCAGGCACGCTGCAGCGCCCACCCCGAGTCCTGGTCTGGTCGACCAACATGATCTCCGATCCTGGTATAGACCTGGCCGGGAGCTCCCACCTGCACTACCCCCCTGAGGTGGTGGTGATAAGCGTGCCCTGCACGAGCGGGATCAAGCCGGCGTGGTTATTGCGTGCCTTCGAGCAGGGTTTCGATGGCGTGTTCATCGCCTCGGACGGCGACGAGTGCGGCTACCTGGCCGATTGCAGCAGGCGCTCGGCCCGCATCGTCGCCGAGACCCAGGCACTCCTGGACCAGCACGGCATAGATGGGCGCCGGCTGCGGATGGCCGCCATCTGCTCGGTGTGCGCCGAGCCGTTCGCTCGCCAGGTGCGCGAGTTCGTCCGGGCGCTGGCAGAGATGGAGGCATAAGTGCATTACGACGCCCTGGTGGTTGGCGGTGGCATCGGGGGCATGGAGTCGGCCCTCGAGCTCGGGGACATGGGCTACAAGGCCCTGGTGGTCGAGAAGGGCCCGAGCATCGGTGGGAAGATGATCCAACTGAGCAAGGTCTTCCCCACGCTGGACTGCGCCAGCTGCATCTCGACGCCGAAGATGGGTGCCACAGCGCACCATCGCAATGTGACGGTCCTCACCGGCGCCGAGGTGGCCCGCTTGGCCCGCCAGGCGGACGGGGGTTTCCGGGCCACGGTGCACGTGGCTACCCGCTTCGTCGACCCGGAGCGCTGCACCGGCTGCCACCAGTGCGAGATGGCCTGCACGGTCTCGGTGCCCGACCAGTTCAACGGTGAGCTGGTGGCCCGCCACGCTGCCTACATCCCATTCCCTCAGGCTGTGCCCCAGAAGGCCCTGATCGAGCGGGACGGGACTTCGCCGTGCACCTTTGCCTGCCCGGCCGGCATCAAGGCGCACGGCTACGTCTCTTTGGTGCGTGCCGGCCTGTACGGCGAGGCCTTCGACCTGGTTGCCGAGACGACGCCGTTGGTAGGGACGCTGGGTCGGGCCTGTTACGCGCCGTGCGAGTCGGCGTGCACGCGCGGTGCCCTCGAAGGGGCTGTCCCCATAAGGCGTATCAAGAGGTTCGTCGCCGACCAGCAGAACATGGCCGGGGCCCGCCGAGCCTTGCCGCCCGAACGCAACGGCAAGGCGGTGGCCGTCGTCGGCTCCGGCCCGGCCGGCCTGACGGCGGCGTGGCTGTTGGCCCGCAAGGGCTACGGCGTGAAGGTGTTCGAAGCGGCGCCCTGCCCGGGGGGCGCCCTGCGCTTGGGGATCCCCTCGTACCGCCTGCCTGTCGAGGTCGTCGAAGCGGACATCGCCAACCTCACGGGTATCGGGGTCGACATCGAGTGCAACGCCAGGGTGGACGATCTGGCCCGGCTCCAGGGCCAGGGGTTCGACGCCGTGGTCGTGGCCACCGGCGCGCCGGTTGCGGCCCGCCTCGGAGTGGAGGGCGAGAGCACGCTCGAGGGCGTCATCGCTGCCCTGGACTTCCTGGCCGACATAAAGCTGGACCGGCCGGCGGACCTGCGTGGCCGGGTGGTGGCCGTCGTCGGCGGCGGCAATGTTGCGATCGACGCCGCCCGTAGCGCCTTGCGCCTCGGCGCCGCCGAGGTGCACCTGATCTGTCTCGAGGGGCGCGACGAGATGCCGGCTCACGACTTCGAGGTGGCCGAAGCCTGTGCCGAAGGCGTGCAACTGCACGACCGGTGGGGCGTAGCAGGTTTCAGGGGTGGCAGCCGAGTTGAGGCCTTGGAGCTGAAGACATGCCTGAGCGTGTTCGGCCCGGACGGGCGTTTCAACCCCCGCTTCGACGACGGCGGCCACGACGAGGTGGTCTGCGACACGGTCATAGTGGCCATAGGTGCCCGCCCTGACACGGCTACGTTCCCGGCCCTGGCTCCCGACGGCGCCAGGGCTCTGGTGGCTGACAGCATCACGGCCAAGACGCCCCTGAGAGGTGTGTTCGCCGCCGGGGACGCTGTGAGCGGGCCGTCCACGATCGCCAAGGCTGTCGGGCAGGCGGCCCGGGCGGCGGCCATGGTGGACGACTGGCTGCAGGGTCGGCGGCTGGAGGCACCCGAGCCGCCCCTGCCGGTTGTCGAGGGCGCCGATGTCCTGTTCCGCCAGGCAGGCTATGCCCGGCGGTCCCCAGTGGCCACAGGGGTGAATTTGGGCCTGGCCCCGAGCGACTTCTCCGAGCTCGAGGCACCACTCAGCGATGAGGACGCGCGCTCGGCCGCCGGTGCCTGCCTCGACTGCGGTGTTTGTTCCGAATGCCATCAGTGCCTGGCGGCATGCCCGGCCGACGCCATCGACTTCGACATGCGCGACAGCGACGTGGAAGTGGAAGTGGGTACGGTCGTGGTTTCGACGGGCTACCACCTCTTCCCGGCGCAGCTCAAGCCCCAGTACGGTTACGGGCGCTACAAGAACGTGGTGACCGGCGAACAGATGGAGCGCCTCCTGGCCCCCACCCGGCCCTTCAACACCGTCCTACGGCCAGGCGACGCCAAGGTGCCCGAGCGGGTCGCGTACATCATGTGCACCGGGTCGCGCGACGAGACGGTCGGCAACCCGCTGTGCTCGAAGTTCTGTTGTATGTACTCGCTCAAGCAGAACCAGCTGATCATGGGCGCCCTGCCGCTGGCCGACGTGACCGTGCACTACATCGACATCCGCGCCGCTGGTAAGGGCTACGACGAGTTCTTCGAGCAGGCCAAGGCCATGGGCACCAACTTCGTGAAGGGCCGCGTGGCGCGGGTGAGCGAACTGGCCAATGGCAACCTCGTGCTGCGCTACGAGGACATCGACAACGGGGGCAGGATCGCCGAGGCAGAGTACGACATGGTCGTACTGGCAGTCGGGGTGCAGCCCAATGCCGACTTCGCACGGTTCTTCGAGCAGGGCGAGCTGGCCTTGACGGACCACGGTTACATCGAGGAGGTGGACGAGGATGTTTCCCCCGGTGCGACCAGCCTGGCAGGGGTGTTCGTGGCCGGCGCGGCCTCGGGACCGCGTGACATCCCCGAGTCCATACTCCACGCCGGGGCCGCCGTGGCCCAGGCCGCCGCCTACCTCGAATCGACCAGGGCTCCACGCCGGGCGGAGGTGGGGGCATGACATCCCGGCGTATCGGTGTTTACATCTGCCACTGTGGCGGCAACATCTCCGACTACGTGGACGTCCCGGCGGTGGTCGAGGCCGTGAGGGCCGAGCCCGACGTCGTCGTGGCCAGGGACGCCATGTTCACCTGCTCGGACCTGACCCAGCAGGAGATCATCTCCGATATCACCGAGCACCAGCTCGACGGGTTGGTGGTGGCCTCCTGCTCGCCCAAGCTGCACACGTTCACCTTCCGGGAGATGGCCCGGCGCGCCGGGCTCAACCCTTACGAGTACACCCAGGTCAACATCCGTGAACAATGTTCGTGGGCGCATACGGACGACCCGCAGGGAGCGACCCGCAAGGCCATCAGCCTGGTGCGGGCAGGCATAGCCGGGACGCGGGGTACCAGGCCGCTGGAGCCCATAATCGTCGAGACCACACAACGCGTACTGGTCGTCGGAGGCGGGCTCACCGGGATGCGGGCGGCCGTCGGCCTGGCGGACCTTGGTCTCGGCGTCGTACTGGTCGACAAGGCGGCCGACCTCGGGGGCAGGGTCGGCGAGATGGGGCCGATGTTCCCGCACGGGCGGGTGGGAGCCGACCTGGTTGCGAGGCTGCGCCAAGAGATCGGGCGCCGTCCGGCGGTCACGGTGCTGACAGGCGCCGAGCTGGTCGCCAAGTCCGGCACCTATGGCAATTACCACGTGGTGGTGGCCGTAGGCGAAGAGCGCATGGAGCTGGAAGTCGGCCAGGTAGTGGTGGCCACCGGCTTTGCTGACTACGAACCTCACACCGGCGAGCTCGGTTATGGGGCGCCCGGCGTGCTGACCCTGCCCGAGCTGGTGAGCCGGCTCGACAGCTCACATGGCCCCTTGCTGCACGAGGGCCGAGCCGTTGCCAACATTGCCTACGTCTACTGCGTGGGCAGCCGCAACGAGGAGCACACCTACTGCTCGAAGTACTGCTGCTCGGCCGCGGTGCACACCGCGCTGAGGGTCGCCGAGCGCAACCCTGGGGCCCATCAGTACCACCTGTACCGGGACATGCGCACCTACGGGCGCAACGAGGAGATGCTGACCGAGTCACGCCGCCGCGGCTCGTTGTACCTGAAGTTCGCCGACGCCGACCCACCCGAGGTGGCCCGTGAGCACGGGCGCCTGGAGGTGACAGTTCGCGACCTGCTGAGCGCCGGGGAGGAGATGAGGCTCCTTGTCGACCTGGTCGTCCTGGTGACCGGTATGGTGCCCCGTGCGAACCAGGACCTGGTCAACGTCCTCAAGCTTCCCGTCGGCCGTGACGGGTTCTTCAACGAGATCCACCCCAAGCTGCGGCCGGTCGAGACGGTGGTCGACGGTGTGACGATATGCGGCACCTGCCAGGGGCCCAAGACCTCCGCCGAGAGCGTGGCCTCGGGGCTGGCGGCGGTGACCCACGTCGGGGCGGTCCTCAAATGCGGGGTGGCCGAGCTGAGCCCGCAGGTGGCCTCGGTCGACCCCGAAGCATGTACCGGCTGTGGCCTGTGCGTGCAGGCCTGCCCGTTCGGCGCCATAAGCATGTTCACCTCACTGCGACCGGCGGGCGATGGGCACCGGCCCGCTCTCGCCGAGGCCCATAGCGGGGACGTGTCGCAGGGCGCCGTGGTGGGGGTTGTCGACGCTACGGGCTGCAAGGGCTGTGGGGCCTGTGCGCCGGTCTGCCCGACCGGGGCCATCGACCTGGCCGGCTACACCGATGCGCAGGTCACGGCCATTATCGACGCCCTGGCCAGGGACCTGCTCGGTCCAAAAGGGCGGCCCGGCGACGCCGTGGCCCCCGAGGGGGCGCGGACGCGGGCGGCCGAGGACGCTCAGGCCGAGGTGGCTCTGTGAGCAGGGATATCCGCGAGGTCGTCCGGGAGGAGAGGCTCATGCGGGGCCGACTGCTCGAATTGCTGGGGCAGGGCCCGCTCACGGTGCCCGAGCTGGCCGGCGCCGGGGGGATGCCCATGGACGAGGTCATGGTCTGGGTGATGACGATGCAGCGCTACGGCTACGTCAAGGTCGGTCACGGGCCTGACAGCGAGGGTTACTTCCACTACGAGGCGGTGGCGCGCTGATGCCCGCCGTCGTCAGCTCTGCACTGGCCGACGAGCTGGCCGTCCTGGGTGAGTTCGATGCCGGTGCGTGCATGAACTGCGGGGTGTGCACCGCCGTCTGCCCGTTGGGCCTGGACCTGCTGCCCCGGCGGCTCCTGCGCCACGCCGTGCTGGGCATGACCGAGAGGGTGCAGGAGGAGAGCGAAGCCGTCTTTTCCTGCCTGCTCTGCCGGGCGTGCGAGGCCAACTGCCCGGCCGGCGTCCACATCGCCGAGGACGTACGCCTGCTCAGGCGCTGGCTTCTCGGCAAGTGGGAGGAGGCGCACTGATGGGCCTGCCCACCAAGGACGTCGTCGGCGTCCTGTCGGACAATATGCGTATGCGGGGTTCGGTGCTGCCCGTCCCGGCGCGCCGTGCCACCCGCTGGGCGCGCCAGCTCGGGCTGCCCAAGGGCGGCCCCACGGTGATCTACACGGGGATGATGTACCAGATCATCCCCTACATCGGCTCGTTGAGCCGGCTGCAGGCCCGCGTCGGCGCCTCGTCCCTGGCCCGTTTCAGCGGCCTGGCCCGCATAGCCAACCGGGCCAGCCGGGGCTACGGCCTGACCCTGGTGGCCAGGCCGGCCCGAGAGGAGCGGGCCGAGCTGGACCGGGTGCCGGCCAACGTCGTCCGCCTGCTGCGCCAAGCGGGCGTCGACCTCGGTTACCTCTACGAGGACGACCTCTACACGGGTGCTCTGGCCTACGACCTTGGTTCAGACCAGGTCGTCGCATCGCACGCCCGGCGGGTTGCCGCCGCTTTCGCCAGGCATGGGGTACGTGAAGTGATCACCATCGACCCCCACACCACCAACATGCTGCGCAGCGTCTACCCGAGACTGGTCGAGGGCTACGACGTGCGGGTACGCAGTTACCTCGAAGTCCTGGCCGAGCGCACCGGCGAGGAGCGCCCGCCGTCGGCGAGGCGTGCTGTCGTCCACGACTCCTGCGTGTTCGCCCGCTACGAGGGTGTCGTGGACGAGCCCAGGCGATTGCTGGCCGCCGCCGGCGTGGAGGCGCTCGAGCCGTTGCAGGCCGGCCCGTACACCTGGTGCTGCGGCGGACCGGCTGAGAGCCTCTACCCCGAGAAGGCCGCCGCCGTAGCCGGCGAAAGGGTGGCTCAGCTGAGCGCGGTGGCGCGTGACTGCGTCACCATGTGCCCCATCTGCCTGGTGAACCTGCGCCACGCTTCCGGAGGCGAGCTGGCGGTGCGGGATATCTCCGAGTACCTGCTCGATGCCGGGCGCAGCGAAGCAGTGGTGGCCCGATAGGCGGCTCGTTCTCCACATAGGTGGCCGCCTATGGGTACATCGGGAGATCGCATTGGACACCTTCCCTTTTCGAACCGAAGATGGACCACATGGACCTGTTGCTGGCAGTACCCGTAGGGGCTCTCATCGGGCTCAGCCTGGGTGCGCTCGGCGGTGGCGGCTCGATACTGACCGTACCTGCGCTGGTCTACCTGCTGGGGCAGAGCGCCCACGGCTCGACCACGGCTTCCCTCGTAATCGTCGGCTTGACGTCGCTCGCCGGTGCCGGTGTCCACCTGCGAGCGGGCCGCGTCCGGGTGGGGGCGGGGCTGGTTTTCGGGGTTGTCGGCACCGGCGGTTCCTATCTCGGCAGCCGCCTGTCGGCCAGCGTCGCTCCCGAAATCCTGCTGGCGGCCTTCTCCGTGCTGATCGCAGTAGCAGGTGTCACCATGTTGCGCCGCGGTTCGTCCGAGCGCTCGCAGGGCCGGCCCGCCGGTGCTGTTGGCGCCAGTGCAGGTTGGACAGGGGGGGCCGTGGCCAGGCACGGCATCGCACTCGTGGGCCGTAACTGGGCCTGGGCGCGGCATGGTGCCCACCTCGCCCCAGCAGGCGTCCCAGTGGTCACGCCGGCACAGGCGCACGGGGGTGCGGGGGCAGGGAGCGCCCCGGAGGGGCACGGCGACGCCGGCGGGCTGCCCGTTGGGGGTGGGGCCGGCCTTGGTGCGCTATCGCATATCAGCCCAGCGCGGGTGTTGGTGGCGGCCACGGTGGTGGGCCTGCTCACGGGCTTCTTCGGTGTGGGCGGAGGTTTCGTCGTAGTCCCGGCCCTCGTCCTGGCGCTCGGGTTCGACATGCCCACCGCCGTGGGTACCTCACTGTTGGTCATAGCCATCAACTCGGCTACGGCAGTGGCCTCGCGGCTGTCGGCGCCCATGTCGGTGCACATCTCGTTGCTCGCCGTTTTCACGGCCGCCGCCGTGGCCGGCACCTTTGCCGGGGGTCGGGTCGCCTCCCGCACGCGCCCCGACAAGCTGGTAAGGGCCTTCTCGCTGCTCCTCATGGCCGTCGCCATCTATGTCGCCGCCCGCAGTTTCCCCCATCTGGTCTAGCCAGTCCGGCTGAGCTTGCGGTCGTTATGAGCCGGGCGCAGCCAAGGCCAGGAAGGCGGTGGCGGCGCTGGTCAGCGGGGCCGAGCGGTGGGCGATGACGAGTTGGCGTTCCACGAGCGGTTCGACGTCGGCGACGAGCGCACCTGCCGCCTGGGCGAGGCGAGCCGATGCCGCTGGTAGCAGGGCGGCACCCGCCCCGGCGAGCACCAGCGGCAGGACGGCCTCGCGCTGGGTCGTCTCCACCGCCACCGTCGGCTCATAGCCCTTGTCCGCCAACCAGGTGTCGACCAGGTCCCGGCCCGACGTACCGGGTGGTGTCAGGATGAGCGGCAACCGGGCCAGCTCGGCGGGTCGCACCGGCGCGGCTGGCCGCTGCGTCCCGGGCGGGAAGACAGCCTGCATGGCCTGGGCCCCCATGGGCACCGCCACCATGGCCGTGGGGAGGTTGCCTGCGACAGTCAGGCCGAGCTCGGCTTCACCGGAGCGCAGCTGATCGAGCAGTTCGGCGGGGTTGTCGGGCGAGACGAGGCGGACCTGCACTCCTGGGTGGCGGCGCAGGAAAGGCCCGAGCACGTCTGGGAGAGGGTCGGAGGCCAGGGTCCGCAGGGCGGAGAGGTCGAGCCGGGCGCGTGCCAGCCCGCTGATCTCGGAAGTCACCTGGCGGGCGGAGTCGACTGCTCGCAACACGCTGCGAGCCGGCCCGATCAGGGCGCGCCCGGCTTCGGTGAGCGACACGCCGCGCGGTAGGCGGTGGAAGAGGAGACAGGCGAGGTCTGCCTCGAGCTCGGCGATGGCCTGGGAGAGGGCCGGCTGGGATATGTGCACCGCCTGGGCTGCCCTGGAGAAACCTCCCCTGTCGACAACCGCGAGGAACAGGCTCAGACGGCGTACGTCCAGGGCTCCGGTGCGGTACGCGATGGCCTCGGCGCGCTCGGAGCTCATGTTGTAGGAGTCTCGCAGAGCACACGGGCGCTGGCAGCGGGCGCCCGCAGCAATGGGACGCCCGCACCGGGCGGCGGCCGGCCGGGCACGGTTCACCGCGGCGCCGCCCCCCGCTTCCTTCCCCGGGTTTGGGGCCGGCGCCGCCAGGCGAACATCGTAGCCGGGCCGTGGTGCCCAACCGGGCGCTTTGGCTCCTCCTGTTGACACGCGGCGTGGAGCGCTAGGGTGCCGGGCTTGTGAGGCCCGCTCTTCACGTGAGGTCGGCGCGCCCTGTGAGGGCCCGCCGACCTGGCCGGCTCCGGGGGCTGGTCGGCCTGTGGGCGCTGGTGCCGGCCGTACAGGCTGCGCTGGGGCTGGCCCCGGCGACCGGGACAGAGGCGGTGCAGGCGACGGTGGCAGGGGTCGGTGCAGCGGTCATGGGGTCGCCGCCTCCGACAGGCTCCTCGGTCGCGGGGATTGCTGCTCTGGCTGACGGCCGGGGCTACTACGTGCTGCGTTCGGACGGGGAGGTGGACGCGTTTGGTGCTGCCAGGGGCTATGGGCCCTTGCCTGGACAGCTGCCACTCGGGGTGACGGCGACGGGCATCGCCCTCGACCCGGCCACAGGCGGGTACTGGGTGCTCGACTCGATGGGCCAGGTGTTCGCCTTTCACGCGCCCTACCGCGGCCGGGTGATCGTACGCCCGGGTGGATGGGGCCAGTACCCGGCTGCCGTGGCCATAGCCGCCGCCGGGGACGGGCGGGGCTACTACGTGTTGCGGGCCAACGGCAAGGTGGTCGCCTTCGGCGCCCCGTTCTACGGCGACCTCTCTCACCGCCTGCGCTACGGGGCGACGGCGCCCGTGGTAGCCACGGCCCTGGCCTCCGACCCCGCAACCGGGGGCTACTACGTGCTCACGTCCGTCGGCGGTGTATACAGCTTCCACGCGCCGTTCTTCGGGGCCCCGGCCAGTGCTGGAGCGGGCCGGCCCATGGTGCAGTCGGCCGGGATAGTCGTGACCCGCGACGGCAGGGGCTACGCGGTGGCCCAGGCGGACGGGGTCGTGCTGCGCTATGGGGCGACGGGCCCGGGAGGCACGGCGGCATTGCTCCCGCCGGGCGCCTCGGCGGTCGCCGCTGCCCTCGACAACCGGACCGGGGGCCTCTGGGTGGCGCTCGACTATACGCCCGTTGGGGGCTACCTGGACCCGCTGCGTGGCGTCGTGTCGCTCGTGCCCCAGGAGGTGGACCAGGGTGTGGACTACTGCGGGCAGGGGCCGGTCTACGCCATCGGACCGGGGCTGGTCGACAACACCAGGAACGCGCAATGGCCGGGCGGGGCATTCATCAGTTACCGGCTGAGCTCCGGACCGGCCGCCGGCCTCGTCGTGTACGTGGCGGAGAACGTGACGCCCGAAGTGGCGGTGGGCCAGACGGTGTCGGCTACCACGGTTGTCGGGTACCTGCACGACTCTGGCACCTGCCTGGAAACGGGCTGGGCCAACGCCGCCGACCCGACAGAGCAGGCGGCAGCGCACTACGAGTACGACGGGCACAACTCCACTGCCTACGGGCTCAACTTCGACTCCTTGCTCGAGGCGCTCGGCGCCCGGCCCGGGTTGGTGCAACCGGACGGGCCGCCGGGGCCGTTGGCGCCCGGGTGGCCCCAATGGTGAGCTCGGGTGCCGGCCGGCCCCGCTGCAGCCTCCTCCGTCCGCCCCGGGTGAGGACGGGACGAACGCCGCCAGAGCCATAGGGCCCTTGGGCACGAGTAGGTCCCAGGTGGGCCCGACCAGGCATTGGCCCTGGTGGGCTGGGGCCAAGATGGTGGCATGGTCAAGCAGCCTGCCTTCCCTGCTCCAGCCACATCGCGGTGACGCGCACGGTCCTGGTCGCTCCGACCGGGCACGGAGTCGGGCTTACCTCGACGTGCCTCGGGCTGGTCCGCGCCCTCCAGCAGCACGGTGCAGACGTGGCCTTCTACAAGCCCCTGGCCCAGCCCGGCAGCGCCAGCTCCCAGCCGGACCGTTCAACTGCCCTCATGCGCCTGACGGCAGGCCTGGCAGCACCCGATCCCATACCGGCGGCGGAGGTCGAAGCCCGTTTGAGCCAGAGCGGCTTGGACGAACTGATGCAGGACGTCGTGGCCACCGCCGACCCGCTGTGCGCCGCCCACGACGTCGTCATCGCCGAGGGCCTCGTGCCGGCGGAGGGCCTGGTCTACTCCGGCCGGGTCAACATGGCCCTGGCCAAGGCTCTGGACGCCGACGTGGTGCTGGTGGGTGCCCCGTCCGGCGGCTCGGCGGCCCATCTGGCCGAGAGCATGGCCATCGCCGCCCAGAGCTACCGCAGCCCGGAGCAGGACAGGGTCGTCGGTGCCATCGTCAACCGCGCCCCCTCCGTGTCGCCGGCCGACGTCGACGAGCTGCGCCTCGCACTGGCGGAGAGGGACCTGCCGCTCGCGGGTGTCGTGCCTTTCAGCGAGGAGCTCACCTGGCCGCGGGTGGAGGACATCGTGAGGGCCCTGCGCTCGGACGGCTTGGCGGTCACGGCCATGAACGAGGGTGACGCGGGCAGGCGTGTCAAGGAAGTGATAGTCGCGGCCCAAGGGCTACCGGGCTTCCTGCCCGCCCTGCGCGAGGGGGTGCTGGTGATCGTGCCCGGCGACCGCCATGAGGTGATCCTCAGCGCCTGTCTGGCTGCCATGAACGGGGCGCGCCTCGCCGGCCTGCTGCTCAGCGTCGGCATCCAGCCGGACCCCAGGGTCTGGGAACTGTGCCGCCCGGCTGCCCGCAGCGGCCTGCCGATGTACGTGAGCTCCGAACTGAGCTACGAGACGGCGACCGTTGTGCACGGTATCGACCCCCAGATCCCGGCCGACGACGCCGGTAGGGCCGAGATGGTGACGGCGGTGGTGGCGCAGGCTCTCGACGACAAGTGGGTCGCCGGCCTCCCTGGTGCCGAGCACGTCCGACGGCTCAGCCCGCCGGCTTTCCGCCACCGCTTGAGTGCCGCCGCCAGGATGGCGGCCAAGCGCATCGTGCTGCCCGAGGGCACCGAGCCTCGTACCCTGCAGGCGGCCGTCACGTGCCACCGGCTCGGCGTCGCCCGCCCGGTACTGCTCGGCCAGCCGGACGAGGTCATGGCCAGGGCCGCCGGGCTCGGTCTCAACCTCCCGGGCGGTATCGAGATCGTCGACCCCGTGGAGGTGGCGGAGCGCTATGTCGCCCCGCTCGTCGAGGCGCGCCGGCACAAGGGGATGACCGAGGACATGGCCCGGGACCAGCTGGCCGACCCGATCACAGTCGGCACCATGATGCTGCGTCTCGACGAAGTGGACGGCCTGGTCGCCGGGGCAGAGCACACGACCGCAGCGACGCTGCGCCCAGCGCTCCAACTGCTGGGGACGGCGCCCGGGGCCGGCCTGGTCTCGTCAGTGTTCTTCATGTGCCTGCCGGACGAGGTGGTTGTCTACGGGGATTGCGCCGTCAACCCGAGCCCCACGGCCGAGCAACTGGCAGACATAGCCCTGCAGAGCGCGGCGACGGCCAGCGCCTTCGGCATCGACCCGAGGGTGGCCATGATCAGCTTCTCCACCGGTACCTCTGGCTCCGGCGCTGATGTCGACAAGGTCGCCGAGGCGACACGGCTGGTGCGGCAGCGCCAACCCCTGCTGGCTGTCGACGGGCCGCTGCAGTACGACGCCGCCTCGGTGGCTTCGGTCGCCAGGACCAAGGCACCGGGCAGCACCGTTGCCGGCAGGGCGACGGTGTTCGTGTTCCCCGACCTCAACACCGGCAACACCACTTACAAGGCGGTGCAGCGCAGCGCCGACGTCGTGAGCATCGGGCCGGTCTTGCAGGGCTTGTCGAAGCCTGTGAACGATCTCTCCCGCGGGGCCATGGTGGAGGACATCGTGTTCACCATCATCGTGACTGCCATCCAGGCGGCGCAGCGCTCAGCCGCAGGGCCGGTGCCAGAGCAGGGCCCTCGGCAGGGCCCACCCGTGGGCGTGCTCGCCTGAGCGGGCAGCCGTCGGGAGGGAGCGGCCCGGCTTGGCGCCTTTGCTCGGACCGGGCCAGCGGGTGCGTTAGCAGCCGCGCTGCAGTGCCGGAGGCTCGAGAGGCCTCCGGTTATGGGGCCTAGGGGCGCCACCCCATGTCGGGCCGCCTTTGTTCGCTAACCGTGCTTTCGCGGTTTGTTTATGCAGAAAAGGACGAAAACGGGGCCCGCATCCCAGGGGTCGGTTACGTGCTCAGCGGGCTGACGGGGCCGGTGCCCGGGACGGTCATGAGGGGCCCAGGTCCGTGGGCTCAAGCTTGGTCTTAGCCGGGCCGATGACTCCCATGTCTTGTATTTCCGCCCTATAGCCGCCCAGAGCCGGAGCGATCCCGGACGATGGGCGACCCCGCACCTTGGTGGCATGAAATGAGAACATTTGCCTGCCCGAGCGGGCTGCACGCGCACCCACGGGTGAACCGTGGCTGAGATGGACAGGGTCTGCGGCCGTTTCGGGTGCCCGAAGCGCGGCCTGTGGACGGCCGACGAACGTTGTTCTTCCTGCAACTTCCCGACCCGTGTCGGGGCCGAGGCGCACATTGCCAGGCACCGTGCCGCCGAGCAGGGGATCGACATAAATGCTCAGGCCGCCCCGGCGCCCGCCGCGCCGGCGCCCGCCCCAGTTGCGCAGCCCATGACAGCGCCCCCGCTTGCGCCAGCGCCGACGGCGCCGCCGCCCCTCTTCGGCGCGCCCTCGGGCGTCAGCCCCTTCGGGCCTCCGCCGGCGGCCGTCCCCGGTCCCCGTCCGGCAGCGCAGCCCGCCGCCGTGCTGGCCGGTGTACCCGTGGGCGCTGCCGCAGCCGCTTCCGTCTCCCAACCACCGCCGATGCCCCCTGCGCCCGGCGGCGCCGCGTATGCCGCCGGCCCAGCGGCGCGCGTCCCGGACCTGTCGCGCCCTGCGACCCCGCCGGCACCCCTCGGCGCCATAAACGTGCGCATCAACGACTGCACGATCGTGGGTGGCACCGACGCCACGTTGGCCCCGGGCACGATGGGCACCTTCACGGCCACCCCCAAGGGGCTCAACTTCCTGGTCGGTGACGACAGGGGCGTGCGTTGCGACTACGACGAGGTGCTGGCGGTGGAAGTCGCTGCCGCCGACGAGGCCGGGCAGAGCCTGACGGCGAGCCTGCACTCCAGCGTCGCCAACCATGTCCTCGGCCGCCTCAGCGCCCGCTCCAACGTGAACACACTCGTGGGCGTCACCATGCGGCGCGGGTCGCTCGTGTTCCACACGTCGGCGGTGAGCGCTGCGGAAGCCAGGAACAGGTTGAGCGCCATCACGGCCAACCTGGCACCGGCCGGCTGAGGGCGACGGCTCGAGCCCACCGGGCTCACCCGGGAGGGCTGGGCCGGCCAGGAGGTGAAGCCAATGGTGCTTCGCGGCCCTACAGACCCGCACGGGGCCCTGACGGGCTCGAGCCGCCCCCGCCGCTGCCGGCCCCCACCGCGCCTGGCTGCGGTGGGACTTCTGTCACCACGGCCCGAACAACGTTGACCAGGGTGGTGCGTCACTGGTACCCTGGGCGTGCCACTGCGGCCCCAGACGGTGCCGGCCCAGCGAAGGAGGTGCGCCTGTGTTGTCACAACCCCCAAGTACCTGGCGCTCTCCCATGCCGGCCGGGTACCGGGCCTGAGTAGGCCAGCACTTCTTTTCTCGGCAGTCCTTCCCCGGCATAGGGGAGCACTACAGCTCGTCCAGTAGTGCCGATGCGCGCCCGCGGCGCGCATCCTCCTCCCCGCCGAAAGGAGGCCGTAATGGCCCGCACCACCCTGTCGCGTGACGCCTCCACCCAACTGCTCGAGGGCGACGTTGCCGTCCTCGATCCCGCACATGTCGGCGACATACGGGGCGCCTTCGGGACCGTCCGCAGGGACGCCGCCTTGGCCACCCCCAGCCTTGGCGCCAAGCTGAAGACGCTGCTCGCCATCGTCGGGCCCGGCCTAATCGTGATGGTCGGGGACAACGACGCCGGCGCCTTCGGCACCTACACACAGGCCGGCCAGGACTACGGCACGCGCCTGCTGTGGACGCTGCTGTTGCTGGTACCTGTCCTCTATGTCAACCAGGAGATGGTGCTGCGCCTCGGTGCGGTCTCGGGGGTGGGCCACGCCCGCCTGATCCTGGAGCGCTTCGGCAGGTTCTGGGGTGCTTTCAGCGTGATCGACCTTTTCGTCCTGAACGCGCTCACGATCGTCACCGAGTTCATAGGCGTGACCCTCGCCGTGGGCTACCTGGGTTTGCCGAAGGTGCCCTCGGTCGGCCTCGCTGCGCTGGTCATTGTCGGGGCGGCCAGCACCGGGAGCTTCAGGCGGTTCGAAAGGACGTGCATGGCGCTCGTGGCCGGCTCGCTCGTTCTGGTGCCTATCTATCTCGTCGTGCACCCGCCGGCGGCGCAGATGGCGCACGACTTCGTCGTCCCAGGGTTGCCGCACGGCCAGCTGTCCACGGTGATGCTGCTCATAATCGCCATAGTCGGCACGACCGTGGCCCCGTGGCAGCTCTTCTTCCAGCAGTCGTACGTGATCGACAAGAGGATCACGACGCGCTTCATGAAGTACGAGCGCGTCGACCTATGGATCG
>JAKACE010000406.1 GCA_021821705.1 Actinomycetes bacterium
CGCAGGCATAGCCGTCGGAGCCGCGACCCACAGCATCGCCATCGCCGTGCTGGCTTCCATTGGCGCCGGGCTGGTGCTGTCGTTGTTGTTCGGATGGGCGAGCCTCTGGCTCGGCGCCGACTTCATAGTCGCCGGCATCGGCATAGGGCTTCTCACGAGCGGGCTGTCGGTCTTCCTCCTGGAGCGGCTCTACCACAACGAGGGGTCCTACACGCCGACGACGTTCCCCAACCTGCCTGCCATCCATCTCGGGCCGTTAGTGCACATACCCGTTATCGGACCGGCTCTCGAAGGCCAGAGCATCCTCGTCGCGGTGGCGATCCTGCTGGTGCCTTTCTGCCATTGGGTGCTGTACCACACCCGCTTCGGCACCCATGTCCGCGCCGTTGGCGAGGACGAAGCCGCCGTCGTGGCGGCTGGTCTGAGGCCGCGTCGTATCAAGATGGGGGCCGTTCTCATCTCGGGGGCGCTGTGCGGCCTGGCCGGCGCCGAACTGGCCATGGGCACACTGGACCAGTTCGTGAGCGGGATGACAGCGGGACGCGGGTTCATCGCGTTGGCGGCGATATTCGTGGGCCGGGCGACTCCGGTTGGCACCTTCATCGGGGCCCTGGTCTTCGGCTTCGCCAGCGCCATAGCCAACCAGCTGCAGCAGGTGCTCAACCTGCCGAGCAACCTGCTGTTCATGGTTCCTTACGTTGCCACGGTCGTGGTGCTGCTCGGCCGCCCCGTCCTGGCCGCATACCGCTTGAAGCGCAAGGCTCGCCAGGTGCCCGAGGCGTATGCCGGTGCCTGAGAGCAGTGCCCGTGTCGTGTGCGCCCTGGGTGACCTGTTGCTGGACGTGGTGGTCATCGGGTCGGGCCCGGTGCAGACGGCCGCCGACACCTACTCGTCCATAACCGTCGGCCCAGGAGGGCAGGCTGCAAACGTGGCCGCCTGGGTGGCCGCCCTCGGGGGCAGGTCACGCCTGGTCGCCAAGCGGGCGGCGGGCCCGGTCGGTGAGATGCTGGCGGCCGAGGTCAGCGCCAGCGGGGTGGAGCTCGTCGGGCCGGTCGTCCCGGTCGGCTCCGGCGCTGCGACCGGGGTGGTCGTATCGCTGTCCGGGTTCGACGACGAGCGCAGCATGCTGACGGACCGGGGCGTCGCCCCCCTGCTCGAGGTCGAGGAGCTCGAGCGCGCCTGGTTCGGGCCTGACGTTTGGCTGCACCTGCCTTTGTACTCACTGGTGGACGCGCCCATCCGCGGGGCGGCCCTGGCTGCCAGGCAGTGGTGCTCGGCTGTCAGTGTCGACCTGTCCTCCCTCACCGTGATCCGGTCGGTCGGTCCTGAGGCGGTACGCCGGCTGGTGAGCCAATTGCAGCCCGCTGTTGTCTTCGCCAATGAGGCGGAGGCGGCGCTCGTGCCGCTCGAGGGCGTCCCGACGGTAGTGGTCAAGCTTGGAGGTCGCGGGGTGCTGGTCAACGGCATCCTGTACGAGGCCGGCACGGTGCGCTGCATCGACACCACCGGGGCAGGCGATGCCCTGGCCGCCGGCTTCCTGGTGGGCGGGGTGGAGCTCGGCCTGAGAGCGGCCTCGCTGGCCGTATCGCAGGCGGGAGCCCTACCGGCGAGGGACGTCGGCGCCGGAGTGCAGGTGGCCGCCTTGCTCGGCGCCAGGGCAACGTCGTGGCAATGAGCATGCTGGCTATCTCCGGGGAGGTGCGGGATGCCTTGGCCGCGGGCCTGGGGGTCGTGGCTCTCGAGACTACGCTCGTCGCCCACGGCTTCCCGGGCGAGGAAGGCCTGGCCGTCGCCCTCGAGTCCGAGCGACAGGTGCGCAGTGCCGGCGCCGTGCCGGCGACAGTGGGCGTGCTCTCGGGTCAGGTGGTGGTGGGCTTGTCGGCCTCTCAGCTCCACCAGTTCGCCGGCGCCTCCGGCGCCGCCAAGGTCGGGCCCCGGGACCTGGCTCACTGCGTGGTGTCGGGCGAGCTGGGGGCGACGACAGTGGGCGGGACCCTGGCGGTGTGCGCTGCCACCGGTATCCGCTTCATGGGCACGGGTGGCATCGGCGGGGTTCACCGCGGGTTCGCACAGACGTTGGACATTTCGGCGGACCTGCACCAGATTGCCCGGACGCAGGCTCTGGTCGTTGCCTCCGGCGCTAAGTCACTGCTCGATGTCGACGCTACCGCGGAGATGCTGGAGACCCTGGGCGTGCCCGTGGTCGGTTGGCGCACTCGTCGCTTGCCCCGCTTTTATACCTCTCTCGGAGGGCCGCCTGTGTCGGCCGTTGTCGAGGGTGCCGACGAGGCTGCTGTCACCGCCGACATGCACTGGCGGCTCTTGGGCTCGGTTGGGCTGGTCCTGGCCCAGCCACCCCCACGTGACCTCGATGTGGACGCCTTGCTCGCCGAAGCGCTGAGCGCTGCGGCCGCACGCGGGGTTAAGGGCCAAGCGGTAACCCCGGCGGTCCTCGCCTACCTCCACGATGCCAGTGGCGGCGAAACGATCTCGCTCAACAAAGAACTGATCGCGGCGAACGCCCGCCTCGCAGGTGAGGTGGCAGTGGCTCACGCCAGGTTGCGGTCGGCCGGACAGGAGGAAAATGCCCCGCAAGATCATCCTCGACTGTGACCCCGGACACGACGATGCCATGGCCATCCTGCTCGCGCAGGGTTCGCCCGACATCGACCTCATCGGCATCACCACCGTGGCGGGCAACCAGACACTCGACAAGACGACGCTCAATGCCCGCCGGGTCTGCTCGGCCGCAGGCATAACCGACGTCCCCATTTGCGCCGGATGTGCCGCGCCGCTGGTGCGGCCCCTCGTCACAGCCGCCCACATACACGGCGAGTCGGGCCTCGACGGGCCGCAGTGGCCGGAGCCGACCGTGCCGCTGTCGGGCGAGCATGCGGTGGACTTCATCGTGCGCACCATCATGGAGTCCGACGGCGACATCACCCTCGTGCCAGTAGGCCCGTTGACCAACATCGCGCTGGCCCTGCGCCGGGAGCCCCGGATAGTCGCCAAGACTCGCGAGGTCGTGCTCATGGGCGGCTCGAGCGAGCGCGGCAACCACACACCGGCGGCCGAGTTCAACATCATCGTGGACCCCGAAGCCGCGGCAGCGGTGTTCAGCACTCCGTG
Source organism: Actinomycetes bacterium (assembly GCA_021821705.1). Lineage (GTDB taxonomy): Bacteria > Actinomycetota > Acidimicrobiia > Acidimicrobiales > Palsa-688 > JAJZMF01. The sequence continues at coordinate 3,131 of JAKACE010000406.1, forward strand.
GCCCGTCACAATGGTCGGCTTGAACCTCACTCACCAGGCTGGTGCTGGGCCCGACGTCATCGAGCGGA
>JAKACE010000407.1 GCA_021821705.1 Actinomycetes bacterium
CGCGCTCGAAGCCGCCCTCGGCCAGGCAGGAGCCGGCGACGTCGCCCATTTCGAGGCGGACCTGGCCGACCCGGCCCGGGCGGAGGCGTGGGTGAGCGAGGTGCTGCAAGCCAACGGGACCGTGGACGGTCTGGTCAACGTGGCCGGGTACTGGCAGACCCGCCCGTTCATGGAAGTGACGCCGGACGAGCTCGACATGATGCTGGCCGCCAACTTGAAGACGGCCTTCTTCCCGGCGCAGGCCGTGGCCCGCCACATGCTCGAGCGGAGCCGGGGCAGCATCGTGCACTTTGCTTCGACGGCCGGCGAGTATGGCTCCATTTCACCCGGCTGCCACTATGCGGCCGCCAAAGGCGGCGTTGTCGCCCTTACGAAGTCGATGGCGCGGGAGCTTTCGCCTCAGGGAGTCCGGGTCAATGCAGTCTCCCCGGGGCCGATCGACACCACGGCCCTGTCCGGCGGGGCAACCCTCGACCGGGGAGCGGCGGCCACCCGCACTCTCTTCGGCCGGCTGGGCCACCCCGACGAGATCGCTGCCGCCGTGGCGTTCCTGTTGAGCCCGGGCTCGTCGTTCGTCACAGGCCATGTCCTGGGGGTCAACGGTGGAAGCCTCCTGTAACAGTGGCCGTGCGGCAGCCGGCCCGGTGGGCCTGCGCCTGTCCCCGCAGCCAGTCGACGCGTGCCGGGGGAAGCGCCCGTGACCGGGTGGGCGGGCGTGTTCGAGGGCCTCCACGGGGTGGAGCGGGTCGCGGCCGACAGCGGGACCGGCGCAGGTGTGGCGGTGCCTCGCCTCCGCATGACCGGCATCACGAAGCGCTTCGGCGGCACGTTGGCTCTGGACGATGTCGACTTCGAGGTGCTCCCAGGCGAGGTGCACGCCCTGGTTGGACAGAACGGGGCCGGGAAGTCCACGCTCATGAAAATCGTCGCCGGCGACTACAGGCCGGACAAGGGCCGCATCTCGATAGACGGCCGGGAGCTCGGGATCCGCGACCCGCGCTCCGGTCTGGCGGCCGGGGTCGGGATCGTCTACCAGGAGCTCAGCCTGCTGCCGAACATGACCGTCGCCGAGAACATATCCCTCGGTCGGGAGACGACCAGGCTCGGCTTGGTGGAACGGGCCCCGGCCCGCCAATTGGCGGGCGAGGCCTTGGCGGCCATGGGCGTCGACAGCCTCGACGTGGACATACGGGTGAGCCAGCTCTCGCTGGCCGAGCAGCAACTGGTCGAGATCGCCAAGGTCATGAGCCATGGCCCCCGGGTCCTCGTGCTCGACGAGCCGACGGCAGTTCTCTCACTGGACGACACCCGCCGGCTGTTCGGTGCCCTCGGGCACCTGCGGGCCACGGGAGCCGTCGTCGTCTTCGTCAGCCACCGCTACGGCGAGGTCCTGCAGCTGTGCGACCGATGCACCGTCCTGCGCAACGGTCGCGTCGTGGCCCGGGAGGACGTTGCCTCCCTGAGCCTCGAGCACCTGGTGCGGCTGACACTGGGCGAGGCCGGTGCGCCCCGGCACCGGCAAGCCGAACAAGCGACGGCGACGGCGTCGGCGCGCGAGCCGGCGCAGCAGGCACTACTGCAGGTGGAGCACCTGGCAGTGGGGCGGACAGTCGTGGACGTGTCGTTCTCACTGTACCGGGGCGAGGTCGTCGGCCTCTGCGGGCTGCTCGGCTCGGGCCAGAGCGAGGTGGCCCGCGCTCTTTGCGGGGACATGGGGCACGTCGAGGGGACAGTCCGGCTCGACGGCTGCCGGGTGCGTCCCACCAGCCCGCGCGGGGCTGCCCGCCTCGGCATCGGCTTCATCACCGAGAACCGCCGGGACGAGGGCATCTTCCCAGACCTGGGCGTGGTCCCCAACGTCAGCGCCGCCTCGCTGCGCCAGAGCTGGGCCCGGCCATGGCTGCCGTGGCTGGCGCCCCGCTCCGAAAGATCTCGTGCCCGCCGGGTCACCGACGAAGTCGGGGTACCCCGCGTCCTCGAGGGCCGAAGCCTGCGCCTACTCTCTGGCGGGACCCAGCAAAAGGTTGTCGTGTCGCGCTGGCTGGCCCGCCAGGCCCGGGTGCTCGTGTGCAACGAGCCGACGCGTGGTGTGGACGTAGGTGCCCGGGCAGATATCCACGACCGGCTGCGGGCGCTGGCGGCGGGAGGAGCAGGAGTACTGGTGGTGACGACCGACCTCGACGAGGCGCTGGTTCTGTGCGACCGCCTGGTTGTGTGCTTCGCCGGCCGCGTGAGCACCGAGATGTCTGCCCGTACCGCCACCGAGAGCTCGCTCTTCCTGGCCATGCAGGGGATCGCCCCCGAGGGAGGCGAGCCGTGAGCACCGACCGGGTCCGGCTCCGGACCACACCATCCTGGCTGACCCCCCAGGAGATGATGGCCCGTCTGGGGATCGCGGCCATTGCCGTGATCATGTTCGCCGTGTTCGCACTGACATCCTCCGTCTTCGCCACAGCTGGCAATGCACGCAACATCCTCGAACAGGTGGCCGTCATCGGCGTCGTGGCGATCGGCGAGACGTTCGTAATGCTGACCGGCGGCATCGACCTGTCGGTCGGGTCGAACGTCCTGCTCAGCTCGGTCGTGATGGCCGACTTGCAGGTCAACCACGGCTGGCCGGCCGCGGCCGCGGTCCTGGTCGGGGTGTTCGCCGCAGGCCTCGTCGGCGTGCTCAACGGGGTCATCAGCACCGCCTTCGGGATCGAACCGATCATCGTCACCCTGGGGACGCTCCTGGCCGCAGGCGGCCTGGGCCAGATCTGGCTGAACAACAGTTGGATAACGCTCCACTCGCCGGCCTTCTCGGACGTGGCCACAGTCATGCCCCTGGGCGTACCCCTGATGGCCTGGGCAATGTTCGCCCTCTACGTCGTGGCGGCTGCCATCCTCTACCGCACCTCCTTCGGCCGGAGCGTCTACCTCATCGGTGGCAACCGTGCGGCAGCCCGGCTGGCCGGCTTGGCCGTCAAGCGTCGGCTGGTCGGCGTCTACTGCCTGAGCGGTCTGCTGGCCGGTGTCGCCGGCTATCTGGAGGCCGGTCAGCTCGGGATCATAAGCCAGAACGACGGCACCGGGATGCAGTTCTCCGCCATCCTGGCCGTCCTCGTCGGAGGCCTCAGCGTCAAGACAGGTGGGATCGGCCGAGTCGAGAAGACCCTGATCGGCACCTTGATCGCTGGGATGATCGCCAACT
>JAKACE010000408.1 GCA_021821705.1 Actinomycetes bacterium
GACGGTGTTGACGAAGTTGGCGGCGATGAGGCTGATCTCGTTCGGCACGATGTCGAACATGACCACCCGCCATCCCCGCTCCCCCGTCTCCCTGGCAGCGCCCACGAAGTCGCGGTTGCGGATGGCCAGCGTCTGAGCCCTGATGACGCGGGCTCCCCAGGGCCAGCTGAGGGCGCTGAGGACCACGATCGTCGGGGTCTGCCCGCTTTGGGGCAGGTAACCGAGGAAGACCACCAGCAGGGGCAACGAGGGCAGCACGAGCACGACGTTGGTGAACAGGGACAGGACCTCGTCCCAGATGCCGCCCAGGAACGCCGCCGTCACGCCGATGACGACCGACAGGAACGAAGCAGCGGCCCCGACGATGAGCGCCAGCACCATGGTCAGGCGTATACCACTGAGCAGCTGGGAGAAGACGTCCTGGCCGCTCTGGGTCGTTCCCAGCAGGTGGACGGCGTTGGGCCCCTCCAGCGATGCGCTGAGCGAGGGGTTCTGGTATGAGGGGTTGAAGGGAGCTATGGACGGCCCGATTACGGCCACCAGAACGAAGAAGCCCAAGAGGCCGGCGCCGATCTTGGCCTTCAGCGGCAACCGCTTCCAATAACCCCGTGAGGCCACCTTGCCGGCGGTCACCGTCGGCTCCGTCGCTGACGGTAGCACGACGCTCATCGGGCCGACCTCGTCCTGGCCCGGGGGTCGACGGCGATGTAAACCAGGTCGACCAGGAGGTTGGCCAGCAGGCCGGCGAAGGTGATCACCAGGAAGATGGCTTGCATGAGCGGGTAGTCGTTGGAGGAGACGGCGTTGATCAGCCATTGGCCGATGCCCGGGTATGCGAAGACGATCTCCATTACGATGGCGCCGCTGACCACGAACCCAAGGGCGTTGGCGAAGCCCGACAACTGGGGGAGGATGGCGTTGCGGGCGGCGTAGGTGATGATCACACGCCGGTTGGCCAGGCCCTTGGCCTGGGCAGCGAGCACGTAGTCCTCGCTGACGGTGGTGATCATGACGTTGCGCATGGTGAGCATCCAGCCGGCGACGTTGGTGACGACGATCGTCAGCGCCGGGAGGATGGCGTGCTGGGCCGCGTTGGATATGAACGACAGCGTCCAGCCCGGCGTGGTGACGGATCCGTCGAAGCCCTGGCCGGCGGGTAGCCATCCCAACTTGATGGCGAACACGTCTATCAGCACCAGGGCCAGGAAGAAGTAGGGCAGCGACTGCAGGAACATCAGCGGCGCCAGCGAGTTGTCCGACCAGCCGCTGTTGCGCCAGCCGGCCAGGATACCCAGCGCCGTCCCCAGGAAGAACGCAATTACGGTGGACACCCCCACCAGCACGATCGTCCAGGGAAGGGCGCCCGCCAGGATCGTCGACACCTTGGCCGGGAACTGTATGAGATCGGTGCCGAAGTTGAAGTGGACGACATCACCGAGGTACTGCCAGTACTGGTGCCATATCGAGCCGGGATGACCGACCCCCAGCATCGCCTCGAGCGCCTTCTCGGCACCGGGCTGCAGGTTCGGGTACTTGGACATGATCGCTTCCACAGCGTTGCCCGGGATCGCCCTGGGAATGAAGAAGTTCACAGTCAAGGCCACGAACGCTGCGACGGCGTAGAAAAACAACCGGCGAGCGATATAGCGCATTAGCCCCTCCTGGACCGACGGTGCCGGGGCGCGCCGTTGTACCGGCGTTGCGCCGCGTCAGTCCTGTTGACCCCAACCTCTCCCCCGGCACGCCTTGGCGGCGCGACGAGGAGCCTACCCTTCGGGGCGAGCCAGGTCATGGCGCGGGCCAACCCACCCGCACCTGATGGGGTGGGCCTCGCCGGGGATGAGACGGTGCCAGACGCGTAGAGAGCCACCGTGGCCGCAGGACATGGTGATGCGGTACTCAGCGCCCCTCCCCTTCGTTCGGGCTTTAGATCAAGGCCAATCTTTACACGTAGACGAGCACCCGTTCATGTCGCCCTCCCCCACCCGGGTATTGCCTGCCGTCCGGCGGCCATAGCTCGTCGCTCAGCCCGGGCGGCTCCGGCTGGCGCCGCCCAGGCACCTCCGGCGGCCGTAGCTCGTCGCTCAGCCCAGGCACTTCCCCCGAGCGCCGCACAGCACCTGGGGCCCCGGGTGGCTCGGGGACCAAGGGCGCAGGAGTACCCACCGCCATGGGTGTGAGCGGGTCCCCCAATCCCCGGCGGGCCCCGACCGGGCTCATGATAGGATGTAGACGCAGGTAGAGAGCCTGGTGGCCGCCCGCCCCCGGGCGCTATGATCTTCTCGGCCGGCGGGCCGGGATGTTGCCGACCCCCGAACAGAAGTTGGTGCCCGGATGTCCTCACCTCGGAACGCAGCGGGCAGCAGGCCCGCGAAGTCCCATCCGAGGCTCCGCCGTACCTGGACCGCCACCGGGACCGTGCTGTTCTCCGTGGCAGCCGTCGGCTCCCTGACGGCTGTGGCCGCGGCCGGCGCCGCTACCGCCGAGCCCCTCGCAGTTCCGGCCAACACTTCGAGCTCCGGGTCGAACGTGATCGGGTTACCAGGCACCACGACCACTACAGGCGGGATAACGACCACAACCACGACAGTGCCCGGCGGCGGCACCACCTCGTCGACCGTGCCCTTGTCGAGCACCACCACCACGACCACGAGCCCGGCGACGACCACGACCAGCCCGGTGACGACCACGACCAGCCCGGTGACGACCACGACCCGGCCCACGACCTCGACCTCTGCGCCCACCTCAACCACGACGACCACGACTCTGCCCAGCTCGTCGACTACGACCAGGTCGAGCGTGCCTTCGTACCCGCCGCCCGGCACCCTGCCGGGGACACCTCCCCCGACGACCGGCAGCCCGACGTCCACTTCGACGACTCTGCCCGCCACGACGAGCACCAGCGGTGTCGCCGGCACGGGCACCCTTCCCGGGTTCATGCCCAGCACCACACACCCTGCGCCTGGGCCGGCTGCGCTGAGCACGGCCCCGACGAGCAAGGCGGCCCGTCCCCACGCCGCCCCGCCGACGGGCTCCGCCTCGTCGACCACCCCCGCCTCGTCGACCACCCCCGCCTCGTCGACGTCCACTTCGACGACGCTGCGACCGACCAGCACGTCCAGCCGTGTGCACGTGAGCCGGGTGGCGTCCCCTCCTGCCATGGCGGCGACTCCTGCAGTGCGG
>JAKACE010000409.1 GCA_021821705.1 Actinomycetes bacterium
TGGAACCGCAGGAAAGCCGCCTCCCGCTGGCGCAGGCCCTCGCCGCCGCCCAGCTCTGCCAGCAGCACCTCCAGCCGCCTGACCTCGGCGGCGGCACGATCCCGCCGGGCGGTGGCCACACCCGCGAAGGCATCGAGGGCCCGGCGTTGGGCCGAAGCCGACAACAGCGACTGATGGGCGTGCTGGCCGTGGAGATCCACGAGCTGCCCCCCCAACTCGGCCAGGGTGGCCAGGCTGGCCATGGTGTTGTCGACGTACGCCCTCGAGCGACCCTCCGATGGCACCACCCGGGCCAGCACGACCTCCCGTTCCCCGGCCCCAGCCTCATCCCCTCGGCCTGCCTCGCCGAGCGCCAGCAGGAACCGTCCCTCGATGCTTGCTTCGTCCTGGCCGGCCCTGACCAGGCCCGGCGCGGCGCGCCCCCCGCACAGCAGCTCGAGCGCCTCGACCACCAGGGTCTTGCCGGCACCCGTCTCGCCTGTGAGGGCCGTCATCCCGGGCCCGAGGACGAGGGCGACGTCCTCGATGACCCCGAGCTGGCGCGCCCGCAGTTCGCACAGCACGCTCAGCGGTCCGCCAGCTGGAACTTGGCCTTGAGGACGGTCTCGAACCGTCTGTCGCCGAAGTTGACAAGCACCGCGTCGTGGGCACCGGTGGTGCACACCAGCTCGTCCCCGGCCACCAGCTGCCCGCAGGCGACGCCGTCAACGACCAGCTCAGCGGCCGAGGTGGCCTCCAGCTCGAACGACACCTCGTCGCTGCGGTCGAGCACCAGGCTGCGGTCGAACAGCATGTGAGGGGCCACAGGCGTCACGACCAGGCAGCCGAGCTTGGGTGAGACGATCGGGCCCCTGGCCGAGAGGTTGTAACCGGTCGACCCCGTGGCCGTCGCCACGATGAGAGCGTCGGCGGCATAGCTCAGGAACCGCTCTCCCGAGATGGACAGGCTGGCGCTCACTGTGTGCTGTCCCGTAGGGCGAGAGAGGACGACGTCGTTGAGCGCGGTGCGGGCCAGGCGCAGGCGGCCGCCGGGCCCGAGCAGGCGGGCGTCGACGGTCATGCGCCTCTCGAGCTGGTAGTCACCCGCCAGGAAGCGTTTGACCGCCTGGCGCAGGCCGTCCGGCTCGGCCGCAGTCAGGTAGCCGAAGTTGCCGAAGTTGACTCCGAGCACGGGCACCCCGGAGCCCACGACCATCCCGACCGTGCGCAGCATGGTCCCGTCGCCACCCAGGCTCACCAGCAGGTCGATCTCCGGTAGCGAGCGCGGCGGCACAGGCCCGGGGGTCACCTCGGGCAGGAGCACTGCCTTGTGCCCTTCGGCCTCGAGCCAAGCCGCCGTCTCCCGGGCCACCTGCACGGCGCGGGGCCGGGCGGCGTGGGCTGCAAGAGCTATGCGGGCCAAGGCGTCTCCCTTCCTATGGCGACAGCCTCCGCCACGGCCGCCTCGACCAGTCCACCCCGCTCCGCCTGGGCGCGCACGTCCGTAGGAGCCAAGGACGGCGGCTCCGCTCTCAGGTACAGGAGGAACTCGACGTTGCCCCGGGCGCCGTGCAGAGGCGAGACCATAGCCCCCATTACAGCCGCCCCCGCTGACGCGAAGGCAGATACCACTCCCTCGAGCGCGCCCGCCCACAGGCCGGGGTCCCTGACCACGCCTTTGCCCCGCGATACGGCCTGGCGGCCCACCTCGAACTGAGGCTTGACGAGCACGACGAGGTCGGCACCCTCCCCGGCCATGCCCAGCAGGGCAGCAGCGACCGAGCGAAGCGAGATGAAAGAGAGGTCGGCGACCACTACGTCGAAACGGCGCCCACCGAGGGCTCCTGGCGTGGCCTCCCTGACGTTGAACCTCTCGACGACGACCACCCGCGGGTCATGGCGCAACCGGGGATCCAGCTGGCCGTGGCCCACGTCGAGGGCCAGCACGGATGCCGCGCCCCGATGCAGCAGGCAGTCCGTGAAACCACCCGTCGATGCGCCGGCGTCAAGGGCTGCCCTACCATCGACCGCCACCCCGAAACGTTCGAGGGCGGCGTCCAGCTTTTCGCCTCCCCGGCTCACGAACCGGGGGGCAGGACCGCTGACAAGGAGCGGGTCGCCCGGGGCGACCAGTCGGGCGGCCTTGTCGGCCACCGAACCTGATACCAGGACGCGGCCCGCCGCAATCAGCTCAGCCGCTTCCGACCGGCTCGCAACCAAGCCCTTCTTGACCAGCTCGAGGTCCAGGCGCCGCCGGGTTGCCAGCTCAGGGCCGCCCGGTCCTGGCGGGACGTCCGCCGGCCTGAGCCTCCCGCTGGCGGCGGTCCATCTCGGCGACGACGGCGAGCAGGGCGCCCACGCCACGACGGGCCGCACCCACGGAGTCGGCCGCTACCTCCCGAGCCGTTCCTAGCGCCTGCTCCCCGTAGCCCACGAGCCGCTGCGCTACTCCGTCCCCGCCGGAAAAAGCCCGCTCGGTGGCGTCGCGCGCCCTGCGCGCCCCCAGGGCGGCCAGGGACACGGCCGCCCTGGCGCAACGGTGCAGGTCCTCCTCCGTCCCCATAGGCGAAGTGTACGGCCGGCGGGCGGCCTGAGGCGGCAACCGTGTGCCGCCTCAGGCGGGAGGCCGTTACTCCCAGATGGCCAGCCCGGTGGCCGGGTCGAAGAAGTGGATGCTGTCGGTGTCAACGAGGAAGGTGCCCCGTACGCCGGAGCGCAGCTCCGAGCGCGGCGAGACGCGGGCTACACCCTCGGACCGGCTACCCGTCAGGTTGGTCAGCCCGCCGAGCTCGGAGGCGCCAGTGGCGGCCTCGGTGTCCTCGCTACGGGCGCTGGGCGCATCGATCAGGAAGTGGACCTGCAGCTCGTTGCCGAGGGCCTCGACCAGTTCGACGTCGGCCACCAGGGTCGTCCCCGGCCCCGAGCGAGCCGACAGAGCGGCGTCACCCAGGTTCTCGGGCCGCAGCCCGACCACGACCTTGCGGTCCTTGAAACCGGCGAGGCGGGGACGGCTGGTCAGCACGCTGCCCGGGATGGAGAGGACCTGCGAGCCCAGTTTGACCTCGTCACCCGAAGGCGACAGGGTGCCCTCGTACAGGTTCATGGCCGGCGAGCCGATGAAGGCGGCGACGAAGATGTTGTCCGGCCGCTCGTAGAGCGCCTGGGGCGTGCCGCACTGCTGCAGTTGCCCCTTGTGCAGCACG
>JAKACE010000007.1 GCA_021821705.1 Actinomycetes bacterium
ACATCCTGGCCCGGGTCAACGGCGTCCTGCGCCGCCCCCTGGGACGGGGCGACGTGACGGGTGCCTTCGCCGGGCTGCGGCCCCTGGTCGCCGGAGGGGGTGTGGTGCGCGGGCCCGGCGAGAGCGGCACGGACAGCCAGGGGGGCGGGGCCACTGCGAAGTTGTCACGTGAGCACGCCGTGGGGTGCCCTGCGCCGGGGTTCGTCGTCGTCTCGGGGGGCAAGTACACGACTTACCGCGTCATGGCCGCCGATGCCGTGGACGCAGCGGTGCGCGAAGGGGGCCTGACGGCGCCGGCCTCGCGGACCCGCGCCATCCCGCTGCTGGGTGCCCGTCATTTCGCCGAGGTCATGGCAGACGGCTTGCTCACCCCCGGCCAGCAGGGGCAGGACGGCGCCGGTGCCGAGCACCTACTGCACCGCTACGGCGGTCAGGTGGGCGAAGTCCTCGGCCTGATCTCGGAGAACCCCTCTCTGGCGGCGCCGCTCGGCGCCGCCTGCGGCCGGCCGACCCGTTACCTGGGGGCGGAGGTCGTGCACGCCGTGACCCACGAGGGGGCCCTCCACCTGGACGACGTCATGGCGCGCCGGGCCCGCCTCGCCATCGAGGAGCCCGACGGGGCCATGGACCTGGCTGCGGAGGTGGCGTCTCTCATGGCCCCCCCTCTCCAGTGGGGCCCGGCAACCGTGGCCGAGGAGATCCGTCGTTACCGCCAGGGTGCCGAGCTGCTGGCCAGAGCCGTCGAGGCGCCCGACGATGCCGCCGCGGCGCGGCTGGCGGCGAACACACCGTGATCACTGCCCCCTCGGGGCGGCTCAGCAGCCGGTCTGCCAGAGCAGCGCCTTGGCCAGGGCGCCCCACTCGTACACCACGCCGTAGGCGAACATGACGGGCGGCAGGGGAGCACCGACCACCTTGACCGTGCCCGGGAAGCAGCGTCGGACCCTCAACCTGGCCCGGGTCGCCTGGGCCACGGAGCTCACCACGACGACGCTGCGCCATCCGTGGAGCCGCGCCTGCTCGCCGAAGTAGCGGGCCTCTCCCTGGGTCGAGAAAGGATCGGGGCGGAAGCAGACGACTCGGACACCTTGCACGCCGAAATGGGGGCAGTTCCATTTCACCGAGGGCACCGAGACCAGCATCCACGGGGCGGCGTGCCGCCGTGCCAGCTCGGCGGCCACGGCCAGGCGGGGCCCCGGCCCACCCAGGACCAGGACGGCATCGGCGCTCGTACCCTCGACGGGGTCCAGCGCCGGCCACACGAAGAGCTTGGCCGTGAGGGACAGGAGGAGCCCGAGGGTGCACGCACCCGTCGCTGCGACGAGGCGGCGGCGGGTTTTGCTGGTTGGCCGGGTGCGTGCCGTCAGGGTGGTTCGTGCCATCCGACCGATGATGGTCGCACGCGGGGCCAACAGGCGAGAACTCCGCCGCGCAACCGCCACGAGCACAGGAGGCAGGTGGGCCGCGAAGCCATCGCGACGCCTCATTATGGTGGGCACAGCCGAGGACAAGGAGGCAGTCGTGGACGACGCCGAGATCGTGCGCCGCATCGGGGAGCTGGCGGACCAGGAGCACCTGCTCGAGCGAGCGCACGAGGGAGAGAGCGTTACGCCCGAGCAGATAGAAGAGCTGCGCCGGATCGAAGTCACACTCGACCAGTGCTGGGACCTCCTGCGCCAACGCAGGGCGCGCCGGGCCGCCGGCCAGGATCCCGACGAGGTGGCGACCCGCCCGGAGTCCGTGGTCGAGAACTACCGCCAGTAGGCCCGCAGACAGGCCCCCGGGCGGACAGGCCACCGGGCGGACAGGCCCCCGGGCGGACAGGCAGGGGGTTCGGGCCACCCGGAGCCCATGGTCGCCGACCACCCCAGCACGGGCCGGCCGGACCTGGGTGCCGCTCAGGTGGCGGCCATGGCCACTATGGGGCCTCGCAGGTGCTTGATCCTGGCGGTCTGGATGTCGCCGACGAAGCCCGCTGCCTTCAGCGCCACAACCTCACCGTCGGTGCAGGCCAGCCAGTAGCCGTCGCCGTCTGCCATGGCCGTCATGGCGATGACGGCCGATTTCAGCCGGTGCCTGCCCACCAGGCCGGTGCTGTAGGCATCGCCCAGGAACCTGGCATCGCCGAAGGCCAGCACGCGACCGGTCGACTCCGTGAGCCAGTAGCCACGGCCCGAGCTGGTCGCCGTGATGGCGACGACATGGCCGGTCACCCCGGCGCACGCTTTGGCCGAGGTGCGACAGGGCAGGCCCCGGTTGGCGTCGCCGAACGCCCAGACGCTGCCGTTGGCCGCGGCCAGCCAGTACCCGCGGCCGTCGGGGGTGGAGGCGATCCCGACTACACGGGGACGGTGGGCATGGCAGACCCGGCTACCGCGCCCACAGGACCCGAAGTTGTGAGCATTGCCGAAGGCGTACACCGAGCCGGAGGCCGACACCAACCAGTAGCCTCCCCCGTCACGGGTCGCTGCCATCGCCACGACGGGTGACGACAGGTGGCCGCAGGGGTTGCGTACCTGGGGGCAGGAGCCGTGGAAGTGGGCCCCCCCGAAGCTGAACACCCCTCCGGTGGTGGCGACCAGCCAATAGCCCCGCACCCCCGGTGCGTTGGCGGTGCCGGTGACCCGTGGGACCTTGAAGGCACCGCAGGGCTTGCGTTTCACGTCGCAGGACCCCGAGAAGCGGGCGTTGCCGAAGGCGAAGACGCCGCCGTCCGAGGCGGCCAGGCGGTACCCGAAGTGCTTCGCCGCCGGCTTCTTGGCGCCCTTGCCCTTGGCGTGGGCCTTCTTGGGGTGGGCCGGCTTCTTGGCGCCCTTGCCCTTGGCGTGGGCCTTCTTGGGGTGGGCCGGCTTCTTCTTGGGTTTGCCCGACCGCGGCTGGGTTATCCGCACCGCCACGGATGCGGCGCCCGGGCGGGCGGCATCCGGCGTGTCCGTGAGGGCACCTTTCACGACAGCGGTGCCTGCGGCCGACCTGGCCACGTCCACCGTGGCGTTCGCAATACCCATGCCGCTCCCGGCAGCCACAGGCACGTGGCCGCTCCAGGTGCATACGAGCACCGTCCCGACCGCGAACGTGCCGCAGGCCCAGCCTGCCGGCGAAGGCGGCGCGGCGAACCGCAGGCCGATGGGCAGGTCGACACTGAAGCTTGCGGCGTGGTTGGCCTGGCCCCCCTTTGCCGCGAGGGCGGCGGCCACGGCCAGGGTGAAGTGGCCGCCGGCCCGTGCGCTCCTGGGCGCGGACAGCGACAGTTGGAGGACCGGAGGCAGCACCGTGGGCGGTGGCGGGCCCGTGCCGGAGCTGCCCCCTCCGGGCGCCGTAGTGGTCGTCGGCGGGACGGTCGTGGTGGTTGTGGGCACCGTACTGGTCGTCGTCGTGGAAGGGCCGGGGGTCGTCGTCGTGGTGCCGTAGGCCGGTGTGGTGGTCGATGTCGTGGTACCCGGCACGGTCGTGGTGCTGCCTGTAGAGGTCGTCGTGGTGGGCACCGTCGTCGTGGTGGCGACGGTGACCACCGGCAGGGGCATCACGCTGGGGCCGCTCGAGGTGACGGCCACGGCAGGCGTTACCGTTACAGGGGTGGCCCCATCGCCTCCGTCGGAAAAGGTGGCGACAGTGGTGAGCGTGCCCCATGCCTTGGTCCCGATCTGCACGGGCACCACCAGCGAGGGCAGCGTGACTGGCGCGGGCAGCGGTCCCGGTGAGGTCGGGTTGCAGTCGAGGGCGGTGTCGGCTGCTCCCAGCGTGCAGGACCATCCCGGGGCCGCAGGCATCGAGCCGAACGTCTCACCTGGCGGTAGCGTGACCGACAGCGACAGGGAGCTGTGCGCCGGCCCTCCCGTGCCGAGCAGGGCCGCACCGAGGGACAGCTCGTAGCTGCTGCCCTGGGGCGCCTCCTGCGGCGTGCCACCGCTCTGCAGGCTGAGCTGGGGGAGGGGCGACACGGACCCGCTGGCGGTCACCGTCCGTGGCGCTGCGGCGTCGAGGCCGTCGGAGAGGCTGGCCGTGACGGTGACGGCAGCCGGGGCGGCGGGGCTGACTGCGACCTGGGCGCTGAACGCGGCCAGGCTGCCTGGCCCGGTGGGTGTGGGCTCCGTAGACGTGCAGGTGAGCTGTCCGGCCGAGCCTGCCGAGCAGGACCAGCCGGCCGGCGAAGGCACCGGCGCGAAGCTTTCACCCGCAGGCAGGGCCACCGTCAGCCGGGCAGCGTGATAGGCCGGTCCTCCGGCGGACGTCGTGTTCGGGCTCAGGTGCAGCTGGTAGGTGGTCCCGATGTAGGCGTCGGCCGGGACTCCGGACATGGCCAGCGCCAGTGCCGGAGGGGCGGTCACGTCGACGGGCACGGCGACGAGGGCGCTCAGTGCCCCGTCGGTGGTATCGGACAGGCTGGCCTGAACCGTTGCGCGACCACCGTCGGTTGGGGCCACGGCCACGGTGGCGGCGACGTCTCCCAGTGACGTTCCCCCCTCAACGGGCAGGGAGGCTGTCGACGCGCACGCGAAGCTTCCACCGCCGGCCGCGACCGTGCACTTCCACCCCGGTGCCTCCAGCCCCCCAGCGCTGACCGTCTGGCCGGGTGGGAGCGACACGGCGAGGTCGGGCTCGGAGTAGGCGGGGCCTCCGGCTGTCCCGACCCCGGGTGATAGCGCCAACGGGTAGGTCGTGCCGGCCGAGACCCCGGGCGGGGCGGAGGCAGACAGCGCCATGGTCGGCGTGGAGCTGAAAGCCACGGGCACGAGCTGGGTGGCCGCAGCGGCACCGTCGTTGCTGTCGCTGAGGGTGAACGTGACGGCCAGGGTCCCGGTGGCGTCGGCCGAGGCGTGCGCTGCCAGCGACAGCGGGGCCGGTTGGTAGCCAGGCGGCAGGGGACTGGTGGCGCTGACGGTGTAAGTGCAGGAGAGGTGTTGCGAGCCACCACCGAGCGAGCACAGCCATCCATTGGCGGTCGGGACCGACGTGATCGTGGCAGGACCGGACAGGTCGGCGTGCAGTGACAGGTCGTTGTAGGCCTCGCCTCCCGAGCTGTCGGTCGAGGCGGCAACGGGTAGTTCGAAGGTGCTGCCGGCCGATCCCTTGGTCGGGGCACCGGCGGTGCTCAAAGTCAGGACCGGAGGTACCGACACCGTCGTAGACGACGTGGACACGCTGAAGGCCCCGTCCCCGGTGTCCTCGAGGACCAGTTGGGCGGTATGAAGCCCCGTACTCCGTGGCTGGACCTTGGCGACGAGGGCCGGCAAAGGCGTCCCGCTGTCGAACGGCCCGGTGGTGGTGCAGCTGAGATGGGACGCCTCCGGCAGGGAGCAGGACCAGCCGGCGAGGCTCGGGGTGGCGGCGAAGACGTCCTCGCCGGGCAGCGTTACCACCACGGTGGCACCGGACGAGTCGGTCCCTCCGCTCGAAAGCACGAAGGCGTTGACGGACAGCTGGTAGGGGCCACGAGTAGTCGCCGGCGCCGACGTGCTGATTGAGAAGTTGGGGGCCGGAGCGGCGTTGACCCGGGCGTAGTCGTCCGCACTGACAGGCCCCGTCTCGGCGCTGACCAGCGAGGCGCCCACATCGGCCGTGTAGCCGGTGGCGAGCCCCTTGACGGTGGCGTCGAGGACGAGTGGTTGCAGCGCGCTCCCCGATATCGGCAGCGCCCCCTGGTAGGCGCAGGTCTCGCTCAGTGCAGGGCTGGTGGCCACGGCGGTGCAGGACCACTCGTTGCTGGCAGACGTGTCCTGCGAGACCGCCGTCAGGGCCGGCGGGAACTGGACAGTGGCCACCGGTGCCGAGGTCTCTGCGGCTGAGGTCCCCACCTCGTTGGCAGCGACGGTGTACACCACGTTCGAGTGGGGTGAGAGCTGTCCGGACGAGCTGTCCGAGACCGAGAGGTTGAACTCCGGCAGCGAGGCGACGACGCCCGGGTCGGCGGCCGAGGCGCTGGTGGGCCCGTCGGTGATGCGGGCCGTCGTGTCCGAGGTCCCCGAAGCGCCGGCACCGACGTCGGCCGACACCTGCAGCGCTGACAGAGCCGTACCCGCCGCCAGGGCGGGCCCGGCCCAGGAACAGCTGAGCGTCGTGGCGGGCAGCGACCCGCAGGCCCAACCGGCGCCGCTGACCGAAATCGCCTGTGTGCCCGTACCGAGGTTAACGGTGAGCTCGGGGTTGGGCCCCGGAACGGGTGCGGCCTTCGACACCGTGGCGGCGACGGTGTAAGTCACCTGACCGCCCTGGGTCAGGCGCCCGGCGTCGCTGTCGTACAGAGAGAGCCCGAGCGCAGCTGCGGACGGGGCCGCGGCCACGGGTGTGCCGGTGTCCGTAGCGGAGGCGCCGACTGACCCGGGCTCGCTCAGGGTGCCGGGCACGACCTGGGCACCGCTGGCGTTGGATGCCACCACTGCGGGCACCGTGACCGGTGGCAAGGTGGTCCCGGCTGGCACGGGCAGCGGGCCCTTGTACTCGCAGGTGGCCGTGGTGGCGTACGTCGAACACGCCCAGGCTGTTGCGGACGCGTTCCCAGGGGTGAGGCCGGACGGGAAGGCAAGCTGCAGGACGGGTGCCCCCAGCTCGTCGCCTCCGCTGCGTGCTACCAGCCCGCTGGCCGTGTAGTTCACGGTGGCACCCTTCAACAGCACCCCGGCGGCGTCGTCCGACAGTGACAGGCCGAGGACCGGAGGCGAGGTTGCGCTCAGAGCGGCCACTTCCAGGTTGCTGACCTCATGGGTGTCGAAGGCGGCTCCCGTCGAGGCGGCGAAGCCGAAGTAGACCTGGTACGGCACCCCCGTGGTGGGCGAGGCCCAGGCCCCGGCCCCAACGGGCAGGTGGGTGTCGTACGGCAGGGTGCCGGAGAAGACCTGGGTGGCCGAGCCCAGCGGTGTCACGGCGATGACGTAGGAGTATGCCGGCACTGCCAACCCGCTGAGCGTGCCTTCGGGGGCCCCCGTGGGGTTGACGGCTACCTCCACCGGGACCAGCGAAGCGGCCCGCGACTTCGAGGTCCCCGAGGCGAGAGCTCCGTTGAGCCCGCCGTCGGCCGAGCTCGATGAGAGCAGGCAGTACCCCGAGCGGCCGAAGCCAGGCCCGCGCACCGTCACCTGGTTGGGCACCGGCGAGGAAGTGCCCGCCCAGGAAGGGTCTGAGCAGCCGGTGCCGTCCGCCGAGCGGGTGGTGTAGTCGCCGTAGACGTCGAGGCCGACCCCGAGGTAGGCATCGCCCATTCCTGCACCGGTGGAGGTCGGGGCGTAACCGAGGCCGGCCCCGGGTTGTCCCAGGCCAGGAGGCCGGCCACTGCCGGTCGGGTCGGCCGCGGCAAGGAAGAAGGAGAGGCCGTCGCCCTGGCCGGTCGTGCTCGGGCCGGCGTACTGGTAGGTATCGAAGGTGAAGTCGAGGCCCGATGCCGTCGGCAGGGGTGACGAGGACACGACACCTCCCTCCAGGCCGGTGCCCGAGCCGGTCAGGCGTAGCACACCGGTGCCCGGCGCGTCGGGCGTGCCGGGACAACCGGGGACTGGTGCCTGTGCGGCCGAGGACGAGGCGGTGAGGCAGGCGACGTTGGTGCCCCCGGAGGTGGTGGCGGGAAGTTGCCACGCCCCGGGCTGGTCGAGCTGGGACTGGCGGAAGCTCTCCTGGCGCATGCTTATGGCCCGGCTAGGGGCCGTGGCCGAGGCCGTGCCGGGTGCGACCGCAGCAGCGATGCCGTACATGCCACCGGCCGCAGTGACCAGGCTCAGGACCATGTGCGCCCACCGTCGCGCCCGTTCAGGCGCTCCCGCCCGCCCGCTCGTCCCTTTGGTGCGCCGTCCCTGGCTGTTCATAGCAGTTGAACCCTCCTGAGGGATCCGCGGCTGGCGGTCCTTCGGTCCTCCCGTGGGCGGCCGCGGCCCGTCACGGCCGCTCGGCAACCCGGGGCTTGCATCGGCAGCGAGCTATTGCAGCTGAGCGGACATGGCCGGGGCCGGCAGTGCCGGGCCGCCCGGCCGGCACAACGCGGCAGGGTCGCTCATGCCAAGCGCGGTAGGGTCGTCGACGGCCAGCTGGTCCGCCGCTTTCAGGGGCGCCCCGGCGGGTACGTCAAAAGGCATGACCGAACAGGAGATCAGGTCGAGGTTGGACGCGGAGCACGAGCGCCTGGTGGAGGCCCGGGAGGCGCTTGTCACGGGCGGGTTCGTCGGCCAGGGGGAGGGCACGGCCCTCGGTGAGCTGTCGACCGTGGACCAGCACCCGGCGGACATAGGCACCGAGACCTTCACCATGGAGCGCGACCAGTCGCTGCTGGAGCAGGTACGTTCCGACCTGGACGACGTGGACGCGGCGCTCGCCCGGCTGGAGCAGGGCACCTACGGCCTCTGCGAGGCATGCGGCGGTCCCATCGGCGATGACAGGCTCGACGCGGTCCCCGCTGCCAGGTTCTGCTTAGAGCACCAGCGGGCGGCTGAGGGGGGCGTCACCGGTGCTGCCCGTACCGGGCACCTGTAGGCCCCGGGCCGGTGGAGCTTTAGCCTCCGTTCGCGGCTAGACAGGGCGCCATGCCCACAGCGTGCCCCTCCCCCGACGGATCGAGCCCCAAGACCCAGCGCTTCGACGGCCCACCGCCCATGTGCATAGACACTGCCCGCCGCTACGGCGCCGAGATGAGCACCTCCAAGGGCAAGATGGTCATAGCCCTGGACGCTCTGGGCGCCCCCAGGACGGTCAACAACTTCGTCTTCCTGGCTCGCTACCACTACTTCGAAGGCATCGTCTTCCACCGGGTCATACCCGGGTTCGTGCTCCAAGGCGGCGACCCGACGGGTACGGGCACCGGCAGCCCTGGGTACAGGTTCGAGGACGAGCTGCCCAAGCCGGGGCGTTACGAACTGGGCTCGCTGGCCATGGCCAACGCCGGCCCCGACACCAACGGCAGCCAGTTCTTCATCATCAGTGGGCCCAACGGCATGCGGCTGCCACCCCAGTACTCGCTCTTCGGCAAAGTCGTCAACGGCCTCGACGTGGTGGCGGCCATCGACGCCATCGGCACCAGCTCGGGCAAGCCGCGCGAACAGGTTGTGATCGAGTCCGTGGCTATTACCGAGAGCGAGTAGGAGCACGCCTTTGCTGGCCGGCCAGGCCGCCCGGGCACAAGCGGTTCGGTTAAGCGCGCCCTCAGCTACCTCACAGGCACGGGTTCTTCACTGGTCGCTGTAGGAGGACGATCCAGGTAAGAGCGGAGGGCCAGGTAAGAGCGGAGGGCCAGGTAAGAGTGGAGGGCCAGGTAAGAGTGGAGGGGATGATGAGCGAGCAGCCCGACCGGGCTCGGGGCCAAGGCGACGATCCGGCGCGCCCCGGCGCTCCCACCGGCCCGGTGGCGGGGCACGAGCACGGCCCGGTGTGGCCCCAGGGCACCTTCGGGCACCCCGGCCCCCGCCCGGGCACCTACCCGGGTGTCGGTCATGGCAACGACGGCGGGCCCCAGGGCCCCGCCACCCTTACCGCTCCGGTGGCGCCTTTCCACGACCACGCGCCCTACGGGTACCCGGGCGCGCCCCCGGGGCCCTTCGCTGGTCCCGGGGCCGGCAGGCCGGGGCCGGGCGGAGCGGAGCTGCCTTACTGGTGGGGCCCCGCGCCGCCCGCCAACCCATACGGTTACAACGGGCCCGGCGGCCCGGGTGCCGCTCGAGGAGCGCGTGCCCTACGGGCTGGCGCGGCTGTGCTGGTAGTGGTGGCTGCTGCCGTTGCCGGCGCGGGTGTGAGCCGCGCCGTGTGGCCCGGCAATGCGGGCGCAGGCGCCAGCCAGGCGTCGCCACCGGTGACTACGCCGCCTGTGACAGCGCCCGCCGGAGGTGGCAGCGGTGGCAACGGTCTTTCCCCGTTCTTCGGCGGCGGGACGGGTGCGGGTAGTGGGGTCACCCCGACGGAGGGGGCCGGCGGCCCGTCCGATGTCTCGGCCATAGCGGCAAAGGTGGAACCAGCCGTCGTGGACATCAATTCCACCTTCAACTACCAGGGCGAGTCGGGTGCGGGCACTGGGATCGTGCTCAGCTCCGACGGTCTGGTCCTCACCAACAACCACGTGATAGCCGAGTCGACCAAGCTGACGGCCACCGACGTGGGTAACGGCCAGACCTACAGCGCCACCGTGGTCGGTTACGACAACACCCACGACGTCGCCTTGGTGCAGCTCCAGGGGGCCACGCGCCTGGCAGCGGCGACACTGGCGACGAGCCGGCCCTCGACGGGCGAGGCCGTCGTGGCGATCGGCAACGCCGGCGGCACAGGCGGCACGCCGACCAGCGCCGGGGGTTCGGTCACGGCCCTCGACCAGTCGATCAATGCGTCCGACGCCCTCACGGGGGGCTCGGAGAACCTCTCCGGGCTCATCGAGGTCAACGCCAACATCCAGTCGGGCGACTCGGGCGGCCCGCTCGTCGACAGCCAGGGCCAGGTCATCGGCATGGACACGGCCGCTTCCGACAGCTTCAGCTTCTCGGCCCAGGGCAACCAGGGCTATGCCATACCCATTTCCCAGGCCACCGCCATCGCCAGGGTCATCCAGTCGGGGAACGGCAACAGCGTCGTCCACGTAGGCCCGACAGCCTTCCTTGGGGTGATGCTCGGCTCGTCGAGCACGTCGACCAACCCCTCCGGCGGTTTCGGTGCCACCACGAGCGTTCCGGTCAACGGGGTGCCGGTCTCCCAGGTCGTCGGGGGCTCCCCCGCCAGCACCGCCGGCATCACCAGCGGCTCGACCATCACCAGGTTCGCGGGGCGGCCCCTGACCAGCGGCGACCAGCTCACACACCTGCTGGTTCCGTACCATCCTGGCCAGAAGGCGTCGATCTCCTGGACCGACGCCCAGGGCGTGCCCCACACCGCTACGGTCACCCTTGCCAGCGGCCCTCCGTCATAGCGCCCCCGCCGCCGGCGTACCGCCCGCCGATGGCCCGTTGCCACAGTGCTCTGATCTCCAAGGCGACGCTGCGGGCGCAGGCGGGGGACGAGAGCTCGTGTTCCCAGACCCGCATGACCCGCCAGCCCTCCATTTCGAGGCGCGCCGTGGTGTCGAGATCTCGCGCTTGGTTGCGGGCGATCTTGTCGGGCCAGTACCAGCCGTTAACGCCGTGACGGCGCCGCCCGTGCTCGGGGCAGCCGTGCCAGAAACACCCGTCGACGAAGACGGCGAGGCGTGCCCGACTGAAGACCACGTCGGCCTTGCGCCGTAGGGACGGCACCGGCGCAGCGTGGAGCCGGTAGCGCAAGCCGAGCGCGTGCAGCTCACGGCGCAGGGCCATCTCGGGATCTGTGCCCTCGCGGCGCTGAGCGCTCATCCGGCGGCGCACCGCCTCATTCGAGGCGAACGGCTGGCGCCACCTCTCAGCCACGGCGCCGGCCCTCAGCTCTTCTTGTGCCGCCTCCCGGCCCGGCCCGTGCCCGACCCCTGCCCGGTGTTCTGCAGGACGACGATGGCCATGTCGTCGGGAGCGCCGCCGGCCTGGTGTTCGAGCACGGCCAGCTCGAGCCGGCGGGCGATCGAGGACGCGTGGCCTCCGGCGCATTGGGGGAGTACCCCGGCGACGCCTTCGGAGGCGAACATGTTGCCGTCTGGATCGCGAGCCTCGATGATCCCATCTGTGTAGGCGACCATTATGTCGCCGGGACCGAGGACGATCTCGTGCTCATCGAGGGTGATCTGAGGTACGAGGCCGAGAAGGGTGCCCTGGACCGTGAGCTCCTCGACATGGCCGTCGGACCTCATGAGGAAGGGGTAGGGATGGCCGCCGTTGGCGATCGTCACATGGATGTCGCCGTCCTTGGGCCTCAGTTCGGCATAGATGGCAGTGCAGAACCTGTCCTGCAGGTCGAAGCGGAACAAGGTGTCGTTGAGCTGGAGGAGCACCCGCCCCGGAGAGCGCTCCTGGGTCGCCAGTGCCCTGGTCGCGTACCGGGCGATACCTGTGAGCGCCGCCGCCTCGGGGCCGACACCGCACACGTCGCCGAGCAGTAGGCCCCACACCCCGGGCCGGACCTCGAACAGGTCGTAGAAGTCTCCACCCACCTGCGCCAGCGCCTTGGCGGGACGGTAGCGGGCGGCGACCTCCAAGCCGGGCACGTCGGGCAGTACCGGCGGGAGCAGGGTCTGTTGCAGGGCGCCGGCGACGCGGGCGCGCTCTTGGAACAGCGCCAGGTTGTCGAGGGTGCCGCCGAGGTGGGCGGCCAAACCCTGGGCCAGATCCTCCTCCCTCTTGGTGAAGGCGTTGGGCTCGGGGTGGGCGACGAAAAGGACGCCGAGGGCGTCACCATAGCGAGACCGCACCGGGGCGCCCACCCAGCTCCGCAGGGCGCGCCCGTCCGACAAGCGGCCGAAGTTGAGCTGGCCTGCATCCCATTCGGCGGCGTCGTCTATGCGCAGTGGCGTCACCCGCCATAACGCTCCCGCCAGCAGCGGGACGTGCGCCGGCTCGGGCGCCTCGGCAAGCAGGCCGTCCTCGCAGACGACCGAGGGGCCGTGCGGGCCGGCCGCTTCGGCGGGCACGAACATGGCAAAAGGCGCACCCGTCACGTCGCGTGCCACCTCGGTGACGCCGTACGCCAGTTCCTCGGCATCGACCTGTGACGTGAGCGTCCCCAGCCGGCCGATGACGGCTTCCAGGCGGGCGACCTCGGTGCTGAGGCGGTCGTTCTGCGTCTCGAGGCGTTCGCGCTCGGCCCACAGCTCGGCCAGGGACTCCTCGTGCATCACCGGCACGGAGCCCGGTGTCCCGGCCTCGCCGCTGCCGCCGGGTCGGGTCACTGCAGACTCAGAGCTCAGCCCGGGCAAGAGGCCGGTCCCGGTGAGAGTGCTGCTCAAGATGGGCAATTTGGCTCCTCACGCGGTCCGTTACTAGCAGCACTGGGAGGGGTGCCGTCAACGCGCCTGGTCACGGTCCCTGAGACCGCCACCGCCACCGCCACCGCCACCGCCGACCCGCTCACGACCACCTCCCGGCTGAGGGTGCGAACTCTGCGTTATCTTCATCGGCAGGCCGGCCGGCCGTAGTAAGCGGAGCCGGTAGCCGCAGGTGGCTCGGGGGCGATCCTCGGCCCGGCTCCGGAAACACCAGTGGCGCCCCGAAGGGCGCCACGGGCGGAGCAGATCGAGCGGCGGATCTCAGATCCGCTCTGCGGAGCAGGCGGCGGGTTCCCGCTCCGGGTGTGAGATTACACGTCAACAACGCCGTTGCCAAGTGTGCGCGTCTGACGCACGCTGACGGCAGGCCCAGTTCCGATTTCGGTGGGCATTTCGCGAAATTGGTACCAATTTTGCGCCATTCCGCCACCACGCACAGTGGTCGTCACCGGGCGCGTCGCCGCTGGTCAGAGGCCTGCTCGGGCCCCGTACCACCCATTGCGCTCCCTGCGCCGTCATGGGCCGGCGGCCCTGGTCCGAAGTCACGCCCTAATGCTCACTGCGCCGTTGCCGAAAGAGGAACAACCTGGTTGCGAGGCTGTCTCGGGGACCTGGCGGGTGAGGAAGGAGAGGCGTCTATGGCGATCCTGGTCGTTGACGACAGCAGGGCGATGCGCATGATAGTGATGCGCGAGCTGCGCAAGGCTGGCTACGAGACGCGCGATGTGGTGGAAGCCGAAAATGGTCGACAGGCTCTGGAGCGCATACGCGACGGCGGTGTCGACCTGGTGCTGTCCGATTGGAACATGCCCGAAATGACCGGTATGAACCTGCTCGAGGTGTTGCGGCGGGAAGGCAACCAGGTACCTTTCGGTTTCGTGACCTCTGAGTCCACGCCCCTGATGCACCGCGACGCCCTTGACGCCGGGGCGGATTTCGTTGTGACGAAGCCCTTTTCGGGCAACGACTTAGCGGACCAGGTGGAGCAGGCTCTCGGCGGGCACCGTCAGGCCGACGGCCTGGGGGCGGCCGTTTCCACCGGCCCCGAGACGGTCGCGTCGGTGCTCTCGGGCCTACTGGGTTGCGACGTGACGGCGTCGCCCGCCGAGCCCCCGCGAGCGCAAAAGGCCGGTGTCGTCGCCCGCTACCGTGGCGACGGCGAGTCGCAGCGCGCCCTGTTCGTGGCCGAGCTGGAGGTGGCGGCCAGCCTCGGCGCCGCCCTGTCGAGGGTCCCGGCCGGTGCCGTACAGGACATGGTGGCGGAGGCAGAGCTCCCCGAGGCGGTACAGGCCAACGTCTACGAGGTGGTGAACGTCCTTTCCAAGGCGGTGCCGGGCTACGAGCAGCGATGGCTCCTGGAGGGGATGAAGGTCTTCTCCCGGCTCTCCGAGCACGACGAAGTACTGGCGGCGCAGCCGGGCTGGTGGCGGGGGCCGGTCGAGGTGCGCGTCCCCGGCTATCTCTCGGGGCGCGCCGGCTTCCTCAGCGCCTGAGCCTGTGACCACAGGGCTCAGGGAGCAGCGCCGGTGACCGTAGCCGCAGAGCATTTCCGTTACGTGCAGCAGCTGGTGATGGAGCGTTCGGCGATCGTGCTGACAGAGGACAAGTCGTACCTGGTCGACGCCCGTTTGGCGCCGATCGCCCGGGCCATCGGTGTTGCCGACGTGAACGGTGTCGTGGACCATGCCCGTTCGCGCCGGGACCCGGCGCTGGAGCAGCGCATCGTGGAGGCGCTGACGACCAACGAGACGTCGTGGTTCCGCGACTCGAGGCCGTTCAACGCCCTCGAGCACCGCGTGCTGCCTGAGCTGATCGAGCGCAAGCGGGTGTCCCGGGTGCTCAGGATCTGGAGCGCCGCCTGCTCCACCGGGCAGGAGCTCTACAGCCTGGCCATCCTGCTCGATGAGAAGTTCCCCCGGTTGCGCACGGGTTGGCAGGTGGAGCTGCTGGGCACCGATCTCAACACCGAAATGGTCCGGCGGGCGACGGAGGGCCTCTACAGCAACCTCGAGGTCAACCGGGGCATGCCCGCCAACCTGCTGGTGCGCCATTTCGAAAAGGAGGGGGCACACTGGCGGGCCAAGGAGCACGTCCGGGACCGTTCGCGTTTCACCAAGCTCAACCTGGTGGGCAATTGGCCAACGCTGCCCACCTTCGACGTGGTCTTGCTGCGCAACGTGCTCATCTACTTCGACACCAAAGTGAAAAGCGAGGTGCTCTGCCGAGTGGTCAAACAGATGGCACCGGGCGGCTACATGCTCCTCGGTACGGCGGAGACTCCCAACGGGCTCTGCTCCGACCTGGTTCCCGTGCCAACTGACGGCACCGTCGTCTACCACCTGCCGGTGCGATGACATGCCCCCATCTCACGTGGGCGGGGAGCTGCCCATTGCGACTGCCTGGCGCGCCGGCTCAGCAGTGCCGGTTGCCGGTCGATAGGACTTCGCGCCACCTAATGCCAACTACAGCCCGTCACCAGGCCAGGTGGTGACCGTGACGGGCGCGAGGAGCGAGCAGCCAGTTGAGGACATGGTGAACACGGAGCCGAGGTACCTGCCGGCTGGCGAGGCCATGCCGTCACTGGCCACGCCCGTGGCCATGGCCACCACGGCGGCCCTGTTCACGGCGTCTGTTGCCCTGGGCGCGGCCCTGCTCGACATCGCCTATCCCTGGGCCCGCCGGGGCTACGAGGCCAGGCTGGCGCTGGCTGTCCTCGCCGCCGCCGCCGCCACCGTGTCGGCGCTGTCTTTTGCTCACCGGGGCTCTTTCCCGCGCTGGGCCCACCGCGCCCTCAACTTCGGCGGACTGGCCTCGCTCACGGGTTTCGTGCTGTTTTCGGGGCACCGCGGGATGTCTGGCGCAGCGGCCGTCGTCTACGTGTACATACCTGTCTCCAGCTTCCTTTTTTGCCGGTTGCGTGCCGCCGCCCTCACCGAGGTGGTCACCGCCGGGTGCATCGCCGTGGCGGGTTTGACGGGGCGCATACCAGGGGCGGAGGCGGTCACCCTCGTCACGGCTACGGTGGCGCTCTCAGCCGTCATCGCTTCGCTGGTCCGCTCGGCACAGCAGACCGCCGCCACCGACCAGCTGACCGGGCTGCCCAACCGCTCCTGGCTCGAAGCCCGCCTGCAGGTGGCCGTGACGAACGCGACCCGCGCCGGACAGGCTCTGTCGCTGGCCCTTATCGACGTCGAACGCCTCGACCTGGTGAACCGGCGCATGGGCCAGGACGCCGCCGACGACCTGCTCCGCCGGGTCGCTCGGATCCTGAAGGACGCGCTGCCGCAGCGAGCCCTGGTGGCGCGTTACGGCGGTGGCAATTTTGCCGTCGTCTTCGAGGGCGTCGAGGTCGAGGAAGCCAAGGAAATAGCCGAGACGTTGCAGGCCTCGGTGGCGGGCGAGCTCAGCTGCGGCGTCGGACTGACCCAAGTGGCGCCCAACGACACGGCCCTGCTGATGCTCGGCCGTGCCCGCAGCGCCCTGTTCGAAGCCAAGCAACCCGGGCGGGACCGCTCCGCCGTGCGCGTCAACGACTGGCGCCAAGCCGACGAACTGGCCACGGCCATAACCGACGGCCAGCTGCGTGTCCTGTACCAGCCCATAGTGTCCCTGCCGACCGGGGAACTGGTCGGTTGCGAAGCCCTCGTGCGCTGGCAGCACCCCGCACGCGGCCTCGTACCGCCTGACAAGTTCATCCCGGTGGCAGAGGAGACGGGCCTCATCGTCGAACTGGGCCGCGAGGTCCTGCGCCAGTCGGCGCTGGCCATGTCGAGCTGGCCCTGGGGTATCCGGGTGTCGGTCAACGCCTCAGGGCCAGAACTGGACCGGCCCGAGTTTGCCGTTGACCTCCTGCACTCGCTCTCGCACACCGGGCTCAGCCCCAAGCGCCTGGTCATCGAGGTGACCGAGTCCCGGCTCGAGAACGACTCCGGCGTGATGCTCGCCAACCTCAACCAGTTGCGCCGTTATGGGGTGCGGATCGCTCTTGACGACTTCGGCACCGGGTATTCCTCGCTCAGCCGGCTGTCCAACTTGCCCATCGACTATGTGAAGA
>JAKACE010000410.1 GCA_021821705.1 Actinomycetes bacterium
GCCGGCGTCCTCGCCGTCGCCCTCGCCGCCGTCGTGGGCGCCCTGTTCCAGAACTTCTCCACCAGCTACCGCACGGCAGCCGCCAACGAGGTCGGCCGCCAGCTGCGCCAGTTCGAGCAGAGAGCTGCTCACCGCCCGCCCGGGCAGGGCCTTCGCCAGTTCGCGGTGCAGTTCCTCCAGGAGGGACAGCTGTCGCCGGGTGGCCAGGCTGTCGTGGTCTCCTTCGTCGGCTCCGGCCTTGTCGTGATCGGCAACACCGCGCCCCTCGTGCAGGACCCGGGGGTGAGCCGGTGGTTCCACCAGCCGCCGGCAAGGACGCAGGCGTTCTCCACCACCCTCGCCGGTTCGCCCGTCGAGGTGGTCGCCGCACCCCTGCGCTCAGGGGACCGGGCGGTCGGGACCTACGTAGCCGCCGAAGATCTGAGCCCGTTCGTAGCCGAGCGCCAGCGGGTGCTCGTCATCTCGCTGGTCGAAGCCGGCATCGCCCTTCTGGTCGGGGTGGCGAGCGCGTACCTGTTGCTGAGGCGCCTCCTGCGCACCGTGGGGCGGATGACAGCCACCGCCGCAGGCATCGGCCGGGGTGACCTCGACCAGCGGCTCGGCGAGCAACCGGGCAACGACGAGGTGGGCGAACTGGCACACACCTTCGACACCATGCTCGACCGCCTCCAAGCGGCCATGAACTCCCAACGCAGGCTCCTGGCCGACGTCTCGCACCAGCTGAGGACTCCGCTGACGGTCGCACGCGGCCATCTGGAGGTGCTGGGGCGCACGGGTACCGGCGACCCCAGAGCGGTGAGGGAGACCCTGGACCTCGTCATCGACGAACTGGACCATACGACCAAGCTCGTCGAGCGCCTGCTCATGCTGGGCAGGGCCATGGAGCCGCAACTCCTCGCCCTGGAGCCGGTGGACCTGGCCGAGCTGCTCTCGTCCATCGCCGGGTCCGCATCGGTACTGGCGCCGAGGGACATCGCCGTGCGCTGCGACAGCCCGCTGTTCGTGATGGCCGACCGCGAGCAGCTGCGGGGCGCGGTGGTCAACCTGGTCGACAACGCCGTGCACGCCACGCCGCCGGGCGGCCGGATCGTGCTCGGCGCCCATTGGGGCAACGGCCGGCCCGGGCCTCAGGGGACCACGGTCGCCGTCGAGGACTCCGGCCCGGGCATACCCGAGGCTCAGAGGGCCGCAGCCCTGGAGCGGTTCGCCAGACCGGGTGCAAGGGAGGAGGACGGTTCAGGGTTGGGCCTCGCCATCGCCAAGGAGGTGGCGCAGGCTCATGGCGGCTCGATATGGATCGACGAGTCACCCCGCCTCGGCGGAGCCAGGGTGTCCCTCCTACTGCCTGCAAGCTCCCTCCTGCCGTCTGGCGCGCTGCCGGCCACCTCGCCGCTGTCTGCGGGCACGCCGCCGACGGCATCGCCGCTGCCCCCGGGCCTGCCCGCAAGCCGGGATGCAGGCTTGCCACCACTTGGAGAGCCGCCCCCGCCGGGGCCGCCCCCCGCCGTGGCTGCCCACCCGCGCCCTCCGGCAACAGGCGGCCGGCTGCGCACGGCACCATGAACATCCTGATCGTCGAGGACGACAAACGGATCGTCTCGTTCCTGGTCAAGGGCCTGCGAGCCGAGGGCTACGGCACAGTCGTGGCGGGCGACGGCATTGAGGCCGTGCGCCTCCTGTCTCGGGACCTGGGCACCTTCGACCTGGTGCTGCTCGACCTCGGCCTGCCTGGGATGTCCGGTGAGGAGGTCCTGGCTTTCCTGCGCGGCAGGTCCCCCCGCCTGCCGGTCATAATCCTGACGGCGCGTTCGCAGGTCCAGGACAAGGTCAAGGGGCTCAACCTGGGCGCGAACGACTACGTGACCAAGCCGTTCTCCTTCGAGGAGCTGCTGGCCCGGGCCCGTTCGGCAGTCCGCACGGCAGCCCAGCCCGTCGCCACGGAGCTGGCCGTCGGCGACATCTCCTACGACCTGCTGACCAAGGTGGCGCGCCGACGCGACCGGGTCATAGAGCTGGCGCCCCGGGAATGGGCCCTGTTGGAAATGTTCATGCGGCACCCGACCCACGTCATCTCGCGTGCCCGCATCATGAGCGAGGTCTTCGAGTACGACTTCGACGCAGGCAGCAACGTGGCGGACGTGTACGTCGGGTACCTGCGCAAGAAGCTCAACCACCCTGGCGAGGAGCCGGTTATCAAGACAGTGCGCGGGGCCGGCTACCGCTTCGTCGCGCCGAAGTGAGCCTCACCGACCTCGAGCCGAGTGGTGCCGACAGCGCTCCGCCGCCCCTTGCGCCACACCTCGGCCATGATCGGCGCCCCGGGCCTGTAGGCCAGGTGGACGTACGACGGGGCCTCCAGCACGACGAAGTCGGCACATGCCCCGGGCGCCAGGTGCCCGATGTCCCGCCTGCGCAGGGCCATGGCTCCGCCCATGGTCGCCGACCACAGCGCCTCATCGGGTGTCATGTGCATCTCCCTCACGGCGAGGGCAATGCAAAACGGCATGCTCGTGGTGTAGCTCGACCCCGGGTTGCAGTCCGTTGCCAGAGCGACCGTGGCGCCCGCATCGAGTAGACGTCGGGCGTCGGGGTAGGGCGACCTGGTGGCGAACTCGGCCGCAGGTAGCAGGGTGGCCACGGTCCGGCTGGATGCCAGCATGTCGACGTCCTCGGTACTCAGGAACGTGCAGTGGTCGGCGGAAGCGGCACCGGCCTCGACTGCGACCCGGACACCCGGTCCCGGCCCGAGCTGGTTGGCGTGCAGGCGGGCTTGCAGGCCGCGGGCACGGCCGGCTGCCAGCACGGCCGCAGCCTGGTCGGCGTCGAAGGCGCCCCGGTCGCAGAACGCGTCGACCCAGCGGGCCAGTGGGGCGCAGGCATCGAGCATCTCGGTGCAAACGAGGGAGACGTAGTCGTCCGGGCGCTCCCTGTACTCCGCCGGGACGACGTGGGCGCCGAGGAAAGTGACCTCGTCGCTGTGCTCCGCCGCCAGGCGAAGGCTACGGGCTTCGTCGGCAGTCGACAACCCGTAACCCGACTTGCACTCGAAGGTCGTCGTACCGCAGGCAAGCAGTTCGCCGGCCAGCCGGCGCAGGTTGGCCCGCAGCACCTCGTCACCGGCCCGGCGGGTGGCGTCCACGGTTTGGAAGATGCCTCCTGC
>JAKACE010000411.1 GCA_021821705.1 Actinomycetes bacterium
CCCCGTACGGACTGGATGGCGCAAGCGGAGGTGACGGAGGACGGCCGCTACCTCGTCGTCACCGTGCGGGTTGGGACGGCTACCGAGACCCGGGTGGAGGTGCTGGACCTGGAGCGACCCGACGGTGGCATGTCGGTGCTCGTGGACGGCTTCACCTGCCGGGCCGAAGTAGTTTGCCATATCGGCGGGTCTTTCCTGGTCATGACCGACGCCGGTGCCCCCAGGGGGCGCCTTGTGCGGGTGCACCCTGGGTCAGCGGGCCCCGAGGAATGGCAAGAGGTGGTCGGCCAGAAGCCCGGGCTGCTGCTCGGCGCCCGCAACTGCGGTGGGCGGCTCGTGTGCCACTACCTCGTCGACGCCTGTTCGGCCGTTCATGTGCACGGCATGGACGGAGCACTGCTCGACGAGGTGGTCCTACCGGCGTTCTCCTCCCTCTCACAGCGGTACTCGGGTGCCGGTGCCGAGGGCCGGGAGGACAGCGATGTGGTGCACTTCAAGCTCAGCTCCTTCACGTCACCTGGCCAGGTTTGGGCCTATCACGTCCCTACCGGCGCCCTGGCGCCGGTAGATGGCGCCGCGGCAGGTACACAGGCGGCAGCACCACCGTCCTCGGATCCGTCGGCTGCCGGGCAGGCAACGGCGGGGCGCCCTGTCGGCGCCGGCCCTGACCTGGTCACCGAGCAGGTGTTCGTCGAGGTAGCGGGGGTCGGCCGCGTGCCGATGTTCCTCACCCACCGCCGAGACGTGCTCCCTGACGGCGACGTGCCCGTGCTGCTGTGGGGCTACGGCGGTTTCAATGTCCCGGTAACACCCGCTTACTCGCCCTGGACGGCGGTCTTCGCCGAGCTTGGTGGGCTGTCGGCCGTGGCCGTGCTGCCTGGCGGGGGAGAGTACGGACGCGACTGGTACGAGGCGGGCCGGTTGGCAAACAAGCAGAACGTCTTCGACTCGTTCTGTGAGTGCGCCCGTTGGCTCGCCAGCTCGGGCTGGTCACGCCCCTCGCGCATCGCCATCAACGGGGGTTCCAACGGAGGGCTGCTCGTCGGAGCCTGCCTGACCCAGCAACCCGAGCTGTTCGGTGCCGCCGTACCCGAGGTGGGTGTGCTGGACATGCTGCGCTACCACCTCTTCACGATCGGGTGGGCTTGGAAGAGCGACTACGGGGACCCGGTTGACCCCGCCCAGTACCGGTGGTTGCGGGCGTACTCGCCCTTGCACAATGTGAGGCCCGGGGCTCCTTACCCGCATGTCCTGGTTGTGACCGCCGATCACGACGACAGGGTCGTGCCCGCCCATTCGTTCAAGTTCGCGGCCGAGATGCAGCACGCCTGCCGAGGCGGGCAGGCAAGGGTGCTGCTGAGGGTGGAGAGGTCGGCCGGCCACGGTCACGGCGTGCCGACGGGCAAGCTGATCGACGAGCGCGCCGATGTCCTGGCCTTCCTGGACTGGGCCGTCGGACCGCTCGACCTGGCGGCTCGCCGCCGCATTTAGTGCTAACTTAGGGCGGGTGAGGGCCTCATGGCGCCGGGCGGGGAAATGCCGGCCGAGAGCCTGAGCCTGGCAGAGGCGGCGCAGCTCCTCGGCGTTCACTACATGACGGTGTACCGTTACGTACGCACAGGGTTGTTGCCTGCGCAGCGCGCAGGAGCTACGTGGCGCGTGGCTCCCTCCGACCTTGCGGCGTTGAAGGCCGCCGCACCGCCTGACCGGCCCGCACCGCGGGCGCGCCGAGGCCAGCGCTCCAGCCTCGAAGGGCGGCTCCTGGCCGGCGACGAGGCCGGGGCCTGGGCGGTCATGGAGGCGGCCCTTGCGTCGGGCACGAGCCCGGAGTCGCTGCTCGTGGACTTGCTGGCCGCTACTTTGAAATCCGTCGGCGATCGGTGGGAGAGCGGTGAGCTGACAGTGGCGGACGAGCACCGTGCCAGCGGCGTGGCCGTCCGCCTGGTCGGCCGGCTGGGTGCACGCTTCAACCGCAGGGGGCTCAAGCGGGGCACGGTCGTGCTGGCCGCGCCTGCGGGTGAGCTGCACGGGCTACCCGTGGCCATCGGGGCCAATGTGCTCCGGTGGCACGGCTACGAGGTGGTCGAGCTCGGTGCGGACACGCCCGCTTCAGCACTGGTGGCGGCAGTCGCCGCCGGATCGTCGGGCCGAGGGCCGGCCATGCTGGCCGTGGCGGTGGCTTGCACCGGTGTTGGTTCGGTGGAGGCGGCCAGGAAGGCCGTCGACGCCTTGCGGGACTCGGGCTGCCGGGTGCCGGTGATGATGGGTGGTGCGGCGCTTGCGGACGCGCAGGAGGCGCGGCGCGCCGGTGCCGACATCTACAGCGGCAGGCGGGCGGACGAACTGTTGGCCGCTGTGGACGAGCTCGCCAGGCGGCCGCGATCGCCCTCGGGTTGAGCAACCGGGGTGGCGGGCGGCCCGGCTGGGGCTGTCGCTCCGACGCGGCCGGACCGGGAGCGAGGAGGGGTGGCGCCGCCGGCGTCCGGCCGGCTCGACGCCCTGGTGCGGGCCGCTGCCATGGCCCAGGCCGGTGGACGCCGGACGCCGCCCGCGAGGCGCACTGCCGACATCGCCCGTATGCCCCACCAGGTGGGGTCGAGCTCATGCCTGGCCAGGCCCTGGCGGGCACTGTTGGGGAAACGGTGGTGGTTGTTGTGCCAGCCCTCACCAAGCACGAGAGCAGAGATGAGCCAGTTGTTGCGGCTCTCGTCTCGCGTGTCGAACCGCCTGCTCCCGAAGCGGTGCGCCAGGGAATTGACGGCGAAAGTCGAATGGTAGAGCAGCACCGTCGGCAGCACGAACCCCCACACGGCCATGCTCAGTGCCCCTGCGAGCGGGCTCGCCGGGGCCGAGAGCGCGCCGAGGAGAGCGCAGCCGGCGAGCAGGGCTCCCGGTGCGACGTACTCGAAGCGGTCGAGCAGGTCCAGCTCGGGAAAGCGGGCGAGGTCCTCGACTCGCGAGTACCGGGTGGCGGCGTTGGCCGGGTCGAATATCCACAGTACGTGGCTGTACCAGAACCCGTCGACGACGGGCGAGTGGGGGTCTCCCGGCCGGTCCGTGTAGAGGTGGTGCTCACGATGGTGGGCGGCCCACCACAGCGGTCCCCGCTGGGCTGCGGCGGCACCGAGCAGTGCGCCTGCGAACTGGACGACCCGGG
>JAKACE010000412.1 GCA_021821705.1 Actinomycetes bacterium
AGGTGACCTTTCAGCTGAGGTGGCGCCCGTTGTCCAGCCGACCTACTCCCTCGGCCTGAGCGGCTCGCCCGCCACCGTCGCCGTCGGCCAGGCCGTCACCTACAGGGCGACCGTATCGCCAGCCGTGACAGGTGGGACAGTGCTCTTTACGGACAACGGGTCAGCCATCCCCGGCTGCACCGCCAAGGCGGTGTACGCAGGCGTCGCCACCTGTTCTGTGACCTACCCGCAGGGCGGCAGGCATTCGGTGATCGCGTCGTACACGCCGGCCGGTGCCAATCAGGCAGTGGTAACGTCCGCCGCCTACGCGGAGACCGTGTCCGTTCCGCGTGCACCCCTGCCGCCGACCGGTTACTGGCTGCTCACCCGTTCCGGGCGGGTCTTCGCCGGCGGCGCCGCCGCCGACCACGGCGGTGTCGTCGTCTCCCGGGCGACCGGTTCGGTCGTGGGCATCGCCTCGACGCCATCTGGCAATGGGTACTGGATCGCTACCAGCAACGGCACGGTGCGGGCGTTCGGCGACGCCAGGTCCTACGGCGACCTGCCGGCCGAGCACGTCAACGCCCACGACGTCATCGCCATAGCGCCAACAGCGGACGGAAGGGGCTACTACCTGGTGGGAGCCGACGGCGGTCTCTTCACCTTCGGCGATGCCCGGTTCCACGGCTCGGTGCCCGGCCTGCACCTGCATGTCCGTGACGTCGTCGGGATGGTCGCATCCCCAAGCGGCGCCGGCTACCTCATCGTCGGAGCCGACGGCGGCGTGTTCACCTTCGGGTCGGCCCGCTTCTACGGTTCGATACCGGGCCTGCACAAGCACGTCCATGACATCCGGGCCATCCTGCCGGCCTCCGCCGGCACCGGTTACGTGCTCGTCGGTGCCGACGGCGGTGCGTTCGTCTTCGGCAAGGGCGTCCATTTCCTGGGCTCCCTGCCGGGCCGCCGCATACACGTCTACGACATCGTCGGCTTGGCGCTGACCCCGGACAACGGGGGCTACTTCATGGCAGGCAGCGACGGCAGTGTCTACGGCTTCGGCGACGCCATACCCAGCCCCAGCCCGGCCGGGCTGTCGGGCAGCCTGCCCGTGGTGGCCATAGCCGGCACCTGAACCCCTCATGGGGTGCGCCGTGCCACAGCGTGCCGAAGTGGTGGTGCGGACGCCTGTCAAGAACGAGCCACAGCCGGCCTCAGGGCCGGCTGTGGCGCGTACGGTCCCGGTCGCCGGTATGGGGGGGCGCCGGTATGGGGCAGCGCAGAGGGTGCGCCCTGGCGCACGCGCTACGTCGCAGCGCCGTGGCCCCATGCCCAGGGAGGCCTGGTAGGGGGCTGGGACAGGAGGCGATCAGCCTGCCGGCGGGAAGGACCCCGATGCGATCTCCGAATTGGGCGGGAGGCTGCGCCAGATGTAGGAGATATAGGGATCCTGGCTCTGCACGGGTTTGGTACCCAGGAGCCACTGCACCCAGGCAACGGCGTTGGCCTGGCCCTGGGGTGACCAGCCCGGGACAGCGGGCCACTCGGGGCCGACCACAATCTCCGAGACGTGGAGCCGCCTGAGCAGGCCGGCCGCCCGGGCACGCGCCGCCGGTGTGGTCGGCAGCATGGGCTGTCCTGGCCGTCCCAGCCCGACCAGCATGTTGAGATGGCCGACGACGGCAGAATTGGTACCCGTCATCCCGGTGTCGCTCGGCATGGCGAAGCAGAAGCCGGCCTCGGACTGCCAGCGCAGGTCCATCTCGTTGGTGGCCGGCACAACCAGCGCGACGGGGGGTGAGGAGGCACCCGGCAGACGGCTGGGGCACGACAGGCCGCTGACGAACGCCTGGTAGCGCGGGCTTGCCGCTGCCGGGAAGCTGGTGGTTGGGAACAGGGCAGCCATGCCCGTCAGCACGAGAGCGGCGCCCGACAGGCGGACGGCGACCCTTCGCCGGCGTAGCTCCTCGCAACCGATGGCCAGTAGCAGTCCCATCATGATCGTCGTCATCGAGGCGAAGCGGTCGGCCAGCAGGTTGTGGAACAGCGGTAACCGGTCCAGCACGTAATAGGGCAGGAGCAGGTGGCTGACATGGCCTTCCCAGTGCAGCGTGGGGCCCATCGAAAGCAAGGCGGTAGCCGCCCCCGTCACCGCCGCGACCCACGCGACCGTGCGCCGCCGGGCCATGACCAGGGCGGCCAGGAGGAACAGGAGCATAGGTACGCCGATGTAGCCTCCCTGCTCCGACACGTTGCCTGTGAACCCCGAGGCGATCGTCGCGGCGGCTCCCGGCACGATCTTGGTCACTGCGGTGGGGACGAAGAAATTGAACAGGTCGGTGACGAACACGTTGGGCGGATGGGCGTTCTGGACCTGGTAAGGGCCGAGGAACTGCACGGCCAGGAAGGGCGAGCTGAGGGCCCCCGCGCTCACTGCGGCCACAATCAGGCCGCGCCCGGCGTGGCGCCAGCGTGAGAGCACGTCGCGCCGGCGCAGGGCCACCGTCACGACGGTGCCGACCACGGCCGCGAGCACCTCCATGGCCAGGACCTCTTCGCCCGTGAGCAGCTGGGCCCAAACCAGGAGGCCGAGGGCCAGCCCGTCCTTCCATGCCGGTGCCCGCTGGACGACCAGCAACCGGTCCAGAACGATGAGCAACAGGGGAGCGCTCACGAGGACCGTCTGAGCCAGGTGCCCGTAGGCCTGGGAGAACAGGTAAGGGGAGAAGGCGCTGACCAGTGCCCCGGCCAGAGCGGGCACCGCCGTCGCCCAGCGACGGAAGGCGATGTAGCAGAACAGGCCCGTAAGGGCGGGCGCCGTCGTCATCAGCAGGTTGTAGGAGAAGGCGGCATCGAAGACGACAGTGAAGGGGGACGCGACGAACGCGGGCAGCAGGGCGGACGTGTTCCACATCAGGTTGACGCCGTGGGGGGCGTTGACGTACGTGCTTATGAGCGGGTCCAGGCCGTGGCCGATGGCGTAGGGCACCCAGGCGATGAACCACGCGTACTCGTCGGCGTCGCCCCCCGGGCCGATCTGGTTGGAGCTCGGGTGCACCCACGCACCGTGGAAAAACGCGATCGCGGCCCCGAGCATCAGGAGGCCCACTACCACCACCTCGCGCCAGCCGGCGTGGCCCCGCACGGGGATGTCGCCGGACAGCACGGCCAGTTG
>JAKACE010000413.1 GCA_021821705.1 Actinomycetes bacterium
GGCCGTCGAGGAGGTCATGTCGGCCCACCGCACGCCCCAGGTCGTGAGCGATTTCGCCGCCTCGGCCAGGGAGGCCGGGTACGCTGCCATAATCTGCGGCGCCGGGATGGCGGCCCACCTGGCCGGCGCTGTGGCCGCCCGCACGACACTGCCGGTCATCGGCGTGCCCTTGTCTGGCAGCACCCTCAACGGGGTGGACTCGCTGTATGCCACCGTGCAGATGCCCAAGGGCTTTCCCGTGGCAACGGTCGCCATCGACGGGGCCGCCAACGCCGCCCTCCTGGCGGCCGAGATCATCGCTGTTGGTGACGGCGAGGTGGCGGAGCGGCTCGCTGCCTACCGGGCGGGGTTTGCCAAGCGCTGAGGGGCCCAACCCCGGCGCCGGACGACGGTCGGGCCGGACGGGGCGCTCAGCGCCTCGAGAGCCCCTCGGCCCGGCATGCCTGCAGCGCCAATGTCGCCAGTTGCCCGGTCCCAGTTGATGCCGTGCCACACCATGCTCGCGCCTGGGCGCCGCAGCGGGTGATGTAACCCCCACCCGTGGAGCTGGGGACCACCACGCTGACACACTTGGAGCCGGACGGCGCGCCACCGGCCGAGACGCCGGCCCAGACTCCCACGCCTACGGCTGCGGCGGCCAGGGTGCCCGCAACCATCAGCGCCCCTTTGCGCTCATTGCCTGAGATCGAACGGCCTTGCTGCTGGCGGTAGTTCGGTGGCATCAGTGGCCGCCGGTCAGGGCGGCGACGCCCGGGGCGGTGTCGGCCATCCCGAACCAGCGTAGGCGCCCGGACGGGAGCCGGCGAACTTCGACCGTCCATGCACGGGCGCCGTGGCCGAGCGCCCCAGCGGACCAGCCCGCCGGTCCCCCGAACCGAGCCGGTCCCCCGAACCGAGCCGGTCCCCGGCCCGCTTCGTTGGTGGTGCCCCGGCGCGCCAGCTACCTTGGTCGGCGGAGGAGGGCGATCGATGAAGCACGTCTATTCGGGAAAGGTACGCGACATCTACGAGGTCGACCAAGACCTCATGCTGTTCGTCACCTCGGACCGCATGTCGGCCTTCGACGTGGTGATGGCCGAGCCGGTGCCCGACAAGGGCCGTGTGCTGACCGCTGTGACGGCCTTCTGGGCTGCTCATCTGGCCGATCTGGCACCCTCTCACCTGGTCGCGACAGGTGTGCCCGATGGGGTCGACCTGTCCGAGGCCGGTGTCGACCCTGCCTACGCCGAGGGACGTTCGATGCTGGTGCGCAGGGCCGAGATGCTCCCCATCGAGTGCATCGTGCGCGGGTACTTGTCCGGGTCGGCCTGGGCCGAGTACAAGCGCTCCGGGACCATGCACGGGACCGAGCTGCCCGAAGGGATGCGCCAGTCGGACCAGCTTCCCGAGCCGGTCTTCACCCCATCCACCAAGGCGGCGTCGGGCCACGACGAGAACATTTCCTACGATGAGGCAGTCGAGCTGGTGGGGGAGAAGACGGCTTCGGCTGCCAGGGAGATCTCTCTCGAGGCGTACCGCAGCGCAGCTGCATGGGCGGCCGCGCGTGGCATCGTCATCGCCGACACCAAGTTCGAGCTCGGCTTTATCGATGGCCGGCTCGCCATCTGCGACGAGGTGCTGACCCCCGACTCCTCGCGTTTCTGGCCGGCCGACGAATGGCAACCGGGCGCCGCTCCTCCGTCGTTCGACAAGCAGCCACTGCGTGACTGGCTGGAGGAGTCCGGATGGGACAAGACCCCGCCGCCGCCTCCGCTGCCCTCCGACGTGATCGCTTCGACCCGGGAGCGGTACGTGCAGGCCTACGAGCGCCTGACCGGCCTCCGCTTTGCCGACTGGCCCGGAGCCGGGCGCTGATGGCTATGTTCAGCGCCCTCGTAGAAGTCCGGTTGCGCCCCGGTATCGCAGACCCCCAGGGTGCGACCATCGAAAGAGCCTTGCCGGCACTGGGCTTCTCCGGGGTTACTGGGGTGCGGGCCGGCAAGTCCTTCCGGTTCGTGGTGGAAGCGGCAGATGCGGCCGAGGCTCAGGCCACCGCCCGGGCTCTCTGCGACCGCTTGCTAGCCAACCCCGTGATCGAGGACTCCTCGGTGACTGTCCTCAGCGAGGACTGACCCGGCCCACCCAGGGCTGGCCCACCCAGGGCTGGCCCATCGAGGATTGGCAGTGCGGCACGGAGGAACGGGCATGGCCGGAGGGTGCCCCGTTGCACCCGAACGGGGGCGTCCGGGCCCGGGCCGAGGGCATTCGGTCCGGACGTGCTCCGACTCCGGGCTCAGTGTGGGGCCCGGCGGTAGTACTCCCGCCAGATCACCCGGTGAACCGGGATCCACTTCGGTATGGAGCGCAGGCCGGGGATGAAGGGTAGGAAGAGCAGCGCCAGGCTGAGCACCGTAACGATGGCGACGACCAGGATGTCGGCGTTGCCCGAACTGTTCATGGGCGGTACCTGGTACCACATCGAATAGAGCCAAAGCCAGGGCTGCCCGGGCCATGAGCCCGTCTCGTTCATGACGCCCCACTGGGATCCCTGGAGGTGCTCGGCGGTGACGATCTTGTTCCAGTAGGAGCTGTGCTGTGAGGTGGCCGAATCGCCCAGGAACATGATGGCATTGGTGTAGTCGGAGCTGTAAAAGGACCCGTGGCTGACCAGAGCGGCGTCCAGGCCTCCCGACCTGGCCATGGCCAGCAGCGAGGAGAGCAGTCGGGGGACGGGCCCGGCCTCGCCTACCCGCGACGGGATGGAGGCGCTCAGCCCGAGGTTGCCGACTGCCTTGGCGTAGGCGTCCGTCCAGCTCTTGCGTTGTGACGGCCCGGCACCCTGCCAGGCGCGGATGGCCGAGCGCAGGGCGGGGTTCGTAGGCAGTGTGGACAGGGGGTCGATGACGAATGCCCGGTCCGGGTGCAGCGGCCACGCCACCCCGAGCAACTTCTGGATGGAGATAGGCCCGAGCGACTGTACGGAACCGCTCTGCCCGTTGAACGGCGGCCCGTACCTGGCACTGGTGGAGGTGCCCTGCAGCTCGGACAGGGCCACCTGTGTGAAGCCGGCCGGCTGGGCGTTGGACCACTGGCGCAGGGTCACGGGCGGGTCGTCGGGTGAGGAGAAGAGCGCGGCCAGGGCGACCGCCAGCACCGCCACG
>JAKACE010000414.1 GCA_021821705.1 Actinomycetes bacterium
GGTGCGGGTCAAGGTCAGCTCATGGCAGCGCCACGACCCCAATGCCATGCCACCGGCAGCCAAGGGTACGGGGATGTACGTGAACTCCTCGATGGCCAAAGCCGAGGCGCTCAAGAGCGGTTACGACGAAGCCGTGCTGCTCTCGCCCCAGGGTTATGTCAGCGAATGCACCGGCGAGAACATCTTTGTGTTGCGCGGTGACCGTCTTGTCACCCCGCCGGTGTCGGCCGGCGCCCTCGCCGGCATCACCCAGGACTCGGTCAGCGCCATAGCCCGTGACCTCGGTACCGAGGTCGAGTTCGGCAACATCCTGCGGTCGGATCTCTACACGGCCGACGAGGCGTTCATGACGGGCACAGCTGCCGAAGTTGTCCCGATAAGTTCCGTTGACGACCGCGCCGTCGGCGACGGTACGCCTGGGCCGTTGACGCGCAAGATCCAGGACACCTACCGCGCCGCCGTGCGCGGGGAGGTGGACAGGTACCGGCGCTGGGTGGAACATGCCCGTTGAGAACTCCCCGGTGAGGGTGGAGATCTTCGACACGACCCTGCGCGACGGGAGCCAGGCCGAGGGCCTTTCGCTGACCGTTGCGGACAAGCTGCGGGTGGCCGAGCAGCTGGACCGTCTAGGGCTGCACTACATCGAGGGCGGGTGGCCGGGTGCTCACCCGAAGGACAAGGAGTTCTTCGAGCGGGCGCGCCAGGGCGAGCTGGCCCTCGGCTCGGCCCGGCTGGTTGCGTTCGGCTCCACCCGCAAAGCAGGAGGAAGGGCCGAGACCGACCCGGTCATGGCCGATCTGGTCGAGGCTGGTACCGGCCATGTGTGCCTGGTGGCCAAAGCTTCGCCCTGGCACATAACCGAGACACTGCGCACCACGACGACCGAGGCCCTCGACATGGTGGCCGACTCGGTGTCGTACCTGCGCAACCACGGCAAGAGCGTGCTTGTGGACGCCGAGCACTTCTTCGACGGCTACCTGGAGGACCCGGCCTTCAGCCGGGACTTCCTGCGGGTGGTGCGCGAGGTCGGCGCCGTCCCGGTGCTCTGCGACACCAACGGAGGCATGCTCCCTCATCAGGTGCGCCGGGTGGTGGCCGAGGTCCGGGCCATGGCGCCAGGGCGGCTGGGGGCCCATTTCCACAACGACACTGGCTGCGCTGTCGCCAATTCGGTCGCTGCGGTGCTGGAGGGGGCCGACCACGTCCAGGGCTGCATAAACGGGTATGGCGAGCGCACCGGCAATGCCGACCTGACTGCGGTCATCGCCAATCTCACGCTCAAGCTCGGGATCGAGACCCTCGAGCCCGGCCGGCTGCCCCTGCTCACGTCTGTTGCCCGTCACATCGCCGAGATCGTCAACCTGGCACCCGACCCTCGCCAGCCCTTCGTCGGAGTGTCGGCCTTCGCCCACAAGGCAGGCATCCACACCAGCGCCATCGCACGAGCCCCGCGTGCCTACTCCCACGTCGAGCCCGAGGCGGTGGGCAACACCAACCGCTTCGTGCTCTCGGAGATGTCCGGCCGGTCCACCGTCGCCCTCAAGGCGCAGCAGCTGGGACTGGACCTCACCGACTCCGAGACGGCGTTCGTGGTCACCCGGCTCAAGGAGCTCGAGCATGCCGGTTACCACTTCGAAGTGGCCGACGGGTCCCTCGAGCTGCTCATGCGGGCGGCCACCGGATGGAAGCAGTCCTTCTTCCGGCTGGAGTCGCACCGGGTCGTCACCGACCTGCGCGAGGACGGCAGCTTCCTGACCGAGGCCCGTATAAAGCTCTTCGTCGGGGACGAGAGGATCATGGAGGTGGCGGAGGGCAACGGGCCCGTCAACGCCCTCGACGCCGCCCTGCGCAAGGCGCTCGGCCGTTCGCACCCCGAGCTCGCCCGCATCCACCTCACGGACTTCAAGGTCCGGGTGCTGGAGTCGGGCACGGGCACGGCGGCTGTGACCCGGGTCCTCATCGACTCTACGGACGGCGAACGCACCTGGACCACGATCGGGGTCTCGGAGAACATCATCGAGGCTTCGTGGCAGGCGCTGTCGGACTCCATCGTCTACGGCCTGCTCCACGCCGGGGCTACCGAACACACCGGCGACCCCGGG
Source organism: Actinomycetes bacterium (assembly GCA_021821705.1). GTDB lineage: Bacteria > Actinomycetota > Acidimicrobiia > Acidimicrobiales > Palsa-688 > JAJZMF01. Next base: position 2,103 of record JAKACE010000414.1, read on the forward strand.
CACACCGGCGACCCCGGGCACACCGGCGACCGGGAGGGGCCCGGCATCGAGCGGCTCGGGTAAGTTCTAGCCATGGCTCAACCCGACTACGTGCCCCTGATGTCGACGGACAGGGTGAGACCCTCCAGCCGTCTGTCGAGCCCGGGGCACTGGGAGCAGGACCGACCGGCCGAACTGGCGACGCTCCGGCCGCCCCAGGGCCCGCGCTTCGGCGCCACCGGGCCCGATCTCGGCTTCGGGCTCAAGCTGGCCAAGCGGGTGGTCGAGCGGGCCACGCTGGCTGAGGGCGAGCACGACCAGGACGTGCTGACAGGTTGCTTCGCCTGCGGCACCAGGAGGGCTTCGCTTTTCCACCGTGCGCCCACCATCTACGACATGGAATGGTCCTTCGGGCTCTGGGGCTTCCTGCCGGGTGCCCCAGCTGACCTTGTCGCCTTCCGCAAGCCCCTCTTCGCAGGCATAGCCCACGACTACGCTCGCCGCAGAGCGCTCGTCGGCCGTGTCCCCGACCAGGTCGTACGCATGTCGCCGCGCGACGTGCAGGCGGGCCTGCGCGACTGGCGGCGCTGGCTGTCCGGGGACGCCTGAGCCCTCCTGGCCCGGTGGGCGCGGCGTGGGCCGTCAGCCGGCGTCGAGGACGGAGGCGGCTGCCTCGAGGTCGTCAGGCCCGGCCACGTTGGTGCGTACGGCGTCCGGTAGGCAACGGCGGACCATACCGGAGAGCTCGGTGCCAGGGCCGAGCTCGACGAACCTGCGAGCTCCCAGACCGGCAAGGGTGAGGAGCGACTCCCGCCAGCGGACCCGCGAGCAGAGTTGTGCCGAGAGCAGCTCGGCGAACCCTTCCGTATGGGGGGCGGCGTCGACGTTGGCCACCACGGGGTGAACCGAGGTTGCGAAGACCGCCCTGCCCAGGGCCTCGTCCAGGCGGTGCTGCGCCGGAGCCATCAGGGGCGAATGGAAGGCCCCTCCGACCTGGAGCGGGATCACCCGCTTGGCTCCCAGGGCCACGGCGGCGTTACCGGCGGCGGCGACCCCC
>JAKACE010000415.1 GCA_021821705.1 Actinomycetes bacterium
CTGTGCCTCCTCGAGGTCCCTGACCAGGGTCGCCAGCGCGGCGGCCAGGCCCAGCTGGTCGAGCGTCGGGGGGCGCAGCCCGCGCGACAGCCGGCGCAGGCTGCCGGCTGCGTCGAGAGTGTGCCGGCGCGCCCGGTCCAGGTCCTCGACCAGGGGGGCGGGCAGGGCCGGCAGCGTGCCGAGCCTGTCGAGCTGGCGCGCTACGGCGAGAACGATCTGGAGGGGCTCGTCGTGGAGCTCCCTGGCCAGGCGCCGGCGCTCGTCCTCCTCGGCCTGCACAACGGTGCCGGCGTACCACTGGGCGCGTCTCAGGTCGCCCCGCTCCTCGCTGACGTCCTCCAGGACGAGCTGAGCGGCTGCCAGGCCGGCCCCGGCGGGCAGCTGTGTCAGCTCCACCCGGTAGTCGCGCCCGTCGGGGAACCGGAGCCAGCGCCCGTCGGCTTGTGCCTGCGAGCGGAACGGAGCCGTCACGGCTGCAGCCTGACGCCCGGCCACGTCCGGCCCGAGCAGAGCGGTGGCAGCAGGGTTGACCTCGGTCACCCGGCCCTCCCGGTCGAGCACGAGCAGGGGCGAACGGCTGGACTCGAACATGTGGCGGTAGCGGGCTTCGGCGGCCAGGCGGGCCTGGGTGGCTTCCTCCGAGCTTCGCCTGGCCAAGCGCTCCGCCTCTATGCGCTGGCCCAGGAAGAACGCTACGAAGTCCACCAGGGCCAGTTCCACCAGGTCGCTGCCCACATGACCGTGGTCGTGAGGCAGGCTCAGGTCCGGTAGCCACAAGAGGGTCGCCCACAAGGCGGTGGCTGCGGAACCAGCCAGGCCGTAGCGGCTGGCGGCGTAGGCGATGGGGACGATGAGCAGGGCTACCGGCAGGCCGCCGGGGAAGGCCCTGGCCTCCAACGACACGTCGAGGTCTGCGAGCAGGTGGGCGCTGGCTATGGCCACCACCATGAGCTGCACCAGCCAGAAACCCCGCTGCGCCAGAGGCGGGTGCAGCGCGCTGGCGAAGGCGCCCGGCGCCCGGCGCCCGCGGGCGTCGCGGGTCACTGGCTCACCAGTTCGCGGCCCGGTGGCTGCGCGGCATGTCGGCCAGGTGGTTCTCCAGGGCATAGAGCGTAGCCTCCGTACGCGAGCCCACTCCGAGCTTGGACAGCACCCCCGAGACGTGACCCTCCACAGTCCGTACCGACAGGCCCAGCTCGGAGGCGATGGCCTTGTTGGCCAAGCCCGTGGCGAGCAGGCGCAGCACAGCGGTCTCCCTGGCCGTCAGGGTATGGGGCCCGTCTGCGACCTCCCGCCGGCCATTGCCTCTGGCCACCCTGGTGGACACGGCCCTGTCCAGGACGAAGATCCCGGTGGAAACGGCACGCACGGCGTCCACCAGTTCCCGGGAGGAGGCCGTCTTCAGCAGGTACCCCCCAACGCCGATGTCGATCGCCTCTGCCACGTAGGCATAGTCGTCGTAGGCGGTCACGATCAGCACCGCCACCGGGCTGGCCCGCTCGGCGAGCTCTCGGGCCAGCTCGAGGCCGCTTGTCCCGGGAAGGTTGATGTCGACGATGGCAACGTCCGGGTGCAGGAGCTCGACCGCCTCCAGCGCTTCGGCAGCGGTCCCGGCCCGGCCGACGACCTCGATGCCGTCGAAGGCCTCGAGCACCTGGCACGTGCCCTCGGCCACCAGGGCGTGGTCGTCCACCACCAGCACCTTGGTGGCCTGGTCGGCCCCGGCCGTCGCTTGCCAGCCCGGCGTCCGGCTCGAAGCGGTCCGTTCGCCTGCTGTCTGCATGACGCCTCCTCTCCCGCCTGCCGGTGACTCGACAAGTGAACCGCTTTAAGTATAGCTACTGACTTGACGTAGGTAAATCTACTGGGGTAACTTGGCGACCAAGTAGGAACACCTGCCCACAGGTCAGTACGAATACGGAGGTCGGGACCATGTCACTGACGACCGAAGGCCCTGCCGCCACCGACGAAGCCGGCGAACCGCGGCGACCGGGGGGCGAGGAGCTGCGACCAGGAGCGGCGTGCCCGGCACCGCTCGGGCCATCGACCAGGGCGAGGGTCCACGTCCGGTTGACGCCTCCGCTGAGCGACGGCATGGACCGCCGGTTTGGCTCGTCCGACCCCTCGCCGGGGCTCGACCTGGCCCGCCGGCCGGCCCTGGCTCGGCTCATGCGGGACCGCAGGTTCCAGTTCCTCTTGGTGCTGCCAAACCAGATCGTCTTCTGGACGGTCATCTTCGTGGGCCTGCTCGGCACCGCCGTGCCGGGGTTGAACTTCGGTACGGCCATCACCTGGTACGTGTGGTTCTGCCTGGTCTTCGTGATGATGGTGGTGGTCGGCCGGGCCTGGTGCTCCATGTGCCCCTTCGGCGGCTTTGCCGAATGGGTGCAGCGCAGGGCGCTGTTCCGGCGCACGCAGAAGGCACTGGGCCTCGGTCTCAAGTTCCCCGAACCGCTTGCCCGCCTCGGTTTCCTGATCCCGGTGGGTAGCTTCCTGCTGCTCACCTGGATCGAGGAGTTCTTCAACATCGCAGGTCCGGGCAACCCGGCCGACACCTCGTTCATGGTGATAGGCATCGTGCTGTCGGCGCTGGTGTTCTTCCTCGTGTTCGAGCGGCGGACATTCTGCCGTTACATCTGCCCCCTCACCACCCTGATCGGCACTGTCGGCTCGATGGGATCCGTGGCGGGCTTCCGGACCCGGGACCGCGAAACCTGTCTGCAGTGCACGACCAAGGACTGCATGCGGGGCAGCGAGAACGGCTACGGCTGTCCCTGGTACACCTGGCCCGGCAGCGCCGACTCGAACCTGTACTGCGGCCTGTGCACCGAGTGCTTCAAGTCCTGCCCCGAGGGGAACATCGGGCTGTTCCTGCAGAAACCGCTCACTTCGGTGGTGGCACCGGCACGGCGCCGCGCCGATGTGGCATGGGGGGTGGCGCTGCTGTGGGGCCTGGTCCTCTACCAACAGTTCAACGCCCTCGCCGTCTTCAACACCATCGATAACAAGCTCAATTCGGTACTGGGTTTCCCCCACTACCCCAACCCGGTGGACTACCTGGGCCTCATCGCCGTGGGTGCCCTGACCCTGGCCGGCGCCGCCCTGGTGGTTGGCCGGCTCTTTGGCACCGGAGCCGT
>JAKACE010000416.1 GCA_021821705.1 Actinomycetes bacterium
TGTCCTGGACGGACGGGGAGGGTAACGCCTGTTGGTCCTGCGAGGGGGTCAGGGGCGCTCGGTGGTCTCAGTACCCCCCGTAAGCCGCGGTGGTGGTCGTCGTGGCGGCGGTGGTCGTGGTTGTGGTCGTGGGAGCACTCGTGGGAGCTGTCGTTGGAGCTGTCGTCGCCGGCTCCGGGACCGACGACACCGTCTTCCCCGCTCCGGTGACGAGCTTGCCCGCTCCGGTCACGAGCTCAAAGGTGCCACCGAAGGCCTTGATGCCGGCGCCGGAGGTCGAGCTGCTCAGGCCCTTGAAGAACAAGTAGAGCGGGTAACCGTGGTAGGTGACCTGGAAGTTCCCGTCGGGTAGGCGTGTCGACCCAAGGGCGGCAGCGTTGACTCCCGTGCCAGCGACGGGCGGCTCGGTGGTCAACACCGGAGGCCAAGCAATTGCACACTGCCCGGCACAGCTTTTCCCGGTGAAGGCGTAAGCGGTCGCGCTGGCGCCACCCGCACCGACCATGGCCATTACGTTGCCGGCAGGGGAGGTTTCTGCCTTGAGGTGGGCCGCCCCCGCGAGGTCGAACCCACTCGGGGAGACCGCGTACCAGACGCCATCGAAGGGCTGTGCGAGGACGAGGGAGCCGTTGGCTTCGTACGAAGGTGCGCCTGTTGCGAGGTCTTTGGTGAACAGGTAGAGCCGGTGGCCTGCGTAGGTGACCTGCGAGGTGCCGTCCGGCAGGCGGACCAGGCCAAGCAGCGATTTGTTGACGCCCGGGCCGGCCTGTGCTGGGCCGCTGCTAATGAGCGGTGGCCAGAACGCTTCGCATGCTCCCGTGCATGTAGTGGAGGTCGCCGTTGCCGCAGAGATGGTGTAGACGGTCTTGACCGCACCAAAAGCGGCCACCGTCCCCAGTGCCAACCCTTGTGGCGTTGGTTCAACCTGCAAATGCGCCTGGCTGGCAGCGGGGTGGCCTGCGGCCGACACGAGTTGCCAGACGCCGCCGAAAGAAGCGACGTCTTCGCCGTTGGATTGTCCGGCTGCGGTGTCTTTCAGGAAGTAGTAGAGCGGGTGCCCGTAGTAAGTGACCTGGTCACCCACGCCGGGCCGTTTCTGCACTGCCAGCTTCGCTGCGTTGACCCCAGGACCGGCGCTCACGGTGCCGCTGGTCGACAGGACTGGGGGCCATAGCTTTAGGCAGAGGGCCGAAGTGCAGCCCGTCGAGGGAGCGAGGTCGCCGCTGAAGGTGTAAAGCGACAAGCCGCTCGGCCCGACGAGGACTTTCCCCTCTGCGGTCATGCGGCTCGAGACCGTTGGGGCTGCGGCCGACGCCGGCGGCGCAAGGGCGCCAAAGCCGACCAGGACCGAGCCAGTCACGGCGGCCGCGCAAAGGGCGGTGCCGGCATTGGAGACGGCCCGGCGGACCGGTGCGGTCGCAGTTGAACACCTATGACCAAAGGCGAGCATGATCGAATTATCCTCCCGGGTTTACCTACAGCGCGTGCTTAGGCCTACCTACGTGTAGCCCGCTGCAACGGATTCGAGCCACTGGCTATCGGCCGGTTTCACCTGGAGGCGAACGCGCGATAGCGGGTGCGGCAACGGCGGGGCCGGCCCGCCGTCGTTCAGCCCGAGACCGGGGCGCCCGGGAGGAGCACCTCGAAGAAATCGCGTGCTTCAAGTACTGGCGGGAGGTAGCGGTCCGCCGAGCGTTGCATCTCGGGGTAAAGCTTGGTGCCGGTCACATTGAGAGGGTTGCCGGCCGCATGAGAATAGAAGTTGAACGTGACCCAGTAAGGGTTCATGTCAAGGGTCATTGCCCTGACCGCCCCGGCGCGCTGGAGCGACTCGGCGAGGGTCTTGGCCGTAAGCGCTGGTCCCGCGACGTAAACAAGCGCGCCGTCGGCCGTGACGCCGACACCGCTGCGGGGCACGACCGCCCCTCCTCCCAGGGTGTAGCCCCAGATGGCGTTGTCGGTGTAGGTAGCCGATGGCGCTATCTGGCCGTTGTTGACGAGCAGGACGAGGTTCTGCAGGACGGAGGCCACGCCCGGGCCCATGTTCACCTGAGTCCCCCAGGCGCCGATGTTGACCTGGCCGTCCTTGTAGATGACGAACGAGGCCGCCCCCTTCACCAGCGGTACAGCGACCTTGCCTTCCGCGTAGAAGCCCCCCTTGGCATTGGAGAAGAGGAAGCCCCCGTTGAAGGCGGCCACGAGGTAGGGCAACTCGGCGTCAGTCACATAGGGCGGGTGCGCCCACTTGCCGCCCGGCTCGAGCTGGCCGGGCACAAGCTGTATGCGCAACAATTTCGGGTCCATCCACACGGCCGAGGTGATCTCGCTTGTGTAGATCTTGTCTGCCCTGAACTGCGCCACGTACATGGCCGGGACGCCGTCCACGAGCGGGCCGGTTGGTTGCCACTGCCCTTCTCCCGGTAGCGCCGGCTGTACGACGAGGGGGACAGGCGATGGCGGGGCCAGGCCGGGACGCGCGGTCGTGGTGGGCGCCGGTGTCGTCGTGGTAACGGGGTTATTTGTGGCGGTGGGGCTCGGTGCGGTGGTCGTTCTCGGAGTCGTCTTGGCACCCGATGTGGCAGGGCGCGGCGGGGACGTTGCGGCGGACGGCCCGTTGGCGCTCACCGGGCCGGCTGCCACCGTCCCGGGGATCTTGTTGAGGCCCTTGGGCTGCCCACCTTTGGGAGGGGCCTTGAGGGAGTAGTACATCTGCTCGAACTGCTTCGCGAGCCATCCGGCATGGTTGGCGCGCAGCCAGTCGGCCCACTTGGCCTCGAAGCTGATGTTGCCTGGCGACATCGCCGCTCCCACAAACGAGACCCCCACTAGCACGCCGAGCAGGGCCGGGATGACCAGCAAGTACCGCCGGCGCCGGCGCCGGCTGGCTTGGCCGTCGCCGTGTTGGGACGCGCCGCGCCTCAGCGCGCCCTTGGGCGCGTGCTGGACGGGGGGGCCCTGGTAAGGGGGCCTACGGGGGGGCCGTGCCGGCCCTGACATCACGGGAGGCAAGATAGTCGACCTGTCGAGTTTCCTCGCATCGCGGCCATCTTTGGCCAAGCACCTTGCCGGAGCATGAACCTCGCGAGGGGGGGGTTCACCATGACTTCAGGTCGTTTGAATTAGCCTCG
>JAKACE010000417.1 GCA_021821705.1 Actinomycetes bacterium
GGCGGGAACCGGGCGTTCTCGTCGGATCTTTCGGTGGACGAGGCGGTGGCGCTCTCCGAGGTCGGCTACGAGCCGCGGGGCCTGGTCATGGGTTCAGCCATATTCCACGTGGGTTACAGCTTCGTCGGCATGAACCAGAGCGTGGAGATTGCCCAGCTCTCGGACGCCATGCGCGGCGCCCGGGAGACCGCGATAGGCCGGCTCGAAGCGGAGGCGGCCCGCCTCGATGCCGTGGGGGTCGTCGGGGTGAGGCTCGAGATCGAGACCTTCGAGCCGCGCATGCACCTGCTCGAGTTCATCGCCATCGGCACGGCTGTCGTACCCGTGGCAAGCGGGGCGGAGACTGCACGCCCGCGCGGGCGCGCCGCCGGCAGGCCCTTTGCAAGCGACCTCTCGGGGCAGGACTTCTCCGCGCTGGTCCGCGCCGGGTACCAGCCGGTTGGCATCGCGCTCGGGAGCTGCGTGTACCACGTCGCCTACCAGGGCATGGCGAACTGGAACACCAACGGAGAGATCTCCGCCTACACCCAGGCTGTGTACGAAGCCCGCGAGCTGGCGATGGGCAGGCTGCAGGACGAGGCGGCCCGCGCCGGAGCAGACGGTGTTGTGGGCGTGAAGGTCGTGGAGCACACGCATGCGTGGGGCAATCGTGCCATCGAGTTCTTCGCCGTGGGCACTGCCGTGCGCCTGGTCCACCCTGAGCACCGCAAGTTGTCGCCGCGGATGGTCGTCCCCATGGACGACGCCGTCCGTCTGCCCGACGGATCGATGGTCGCAGACGATTAGCCGGGCCCCGGTCGTCAGGTGATGCGACCCATGAGCCCCAACTGGTAATCATCGAACGCCTGGGCTATCTCAGCCCGGGTGTTCATGACGAAGGGACCGTAGGCAGCTACGGGCTCGCGGATGGGCCTGCCGCCGAGCAAGAGAACCTCGAGGCTGCTCGACCTCGGCTCCTGCCGTGAGGATGCCGCCAGCTCGACCGCGTAGCCGGCTCCGAGCACCGCGAGCTGTCCGGACTGGACGGGATGGCGATCTTCTCCGGCGGTGCCCTCGCCTGCGAGAACGTACACGAGCGCGTTGAAGCCGGGGTCCCAGGGGACGACCAGGCGCGCACCCGGGGATAGGGTCGCATGCGCAAGTGTGATCGGCGTGTAGGTGGCCCCCGGCCCCGAGTGGCCACTCACAGTCCCAGCGATGACCCTTAGGAGGGCGCCGCCGTCGCTTGACGCGAGCATGGCGACCTTCCCAGCGCGAATGTCCTGGTAACGCGGTGCAACCCACTTGTTGGCCGCTGGCAGGTTGACCCACAGCTGGATGCCGTGGAAGAGCCCGCCGCTCGCCACCAGGGCCTCGGGGGGCCGCTCGATGTGGAGTATGCCGGCTCCGGCTGTCATCCACTGGGTGTCGCCGTTGGTGATGACTCCACCGCCGCCGGCGGAGTCCTGGTGCTCGAATGTGCCGTCGATCATGTACGTAACGGTCTCGAAGCCCCGGTGGGGGTGCCAGGGTGTGCCCTTGGGTTCGCCCGGCGCGTACTCGACCTCTCCCATCTGGTCCATGTGGACGAACGGGTCGAGTGCCGAGAGGTCGACCCCGGCAAAGGCCCTCCTCACCGGGAACCCCTCACCCTCGAGCCCGGCGGGCGCCGAGGTGACTCTTACCACGGGGCGCACTACGCCCGGGGCAGTTGCCGGCTCGTCTATGCGGGGCAAAGCGGAGATGTCGTCGACAGTGGCTGCGGGCATCGTGGTACTCCTCTTGTCGTGGCGTCCTGCGGTCTTCCGGCACCTGGTTCTGCTGGCCGCGCTTGTGCTGGCCGCGCTTGTGCTGGCCGCGCTTGTTCAACCATCCCTCAACGTCTGGCCGGCTCCACTCATTTCCCGGGCTCGCTTGCCGGGGCTCGCTTGCCGGGCTGCTGGGCAGGTGGTCGGGGGAGGAAGCAGGTAGAAACCCTGCCAACAGCTCACTATCCGCACTAGTGCACTCGTAGAGCGTCCAGGACAATACTACTGGTGGTAGCACCTCTTGGCAGGGCGCATGGAACGCGTTGCGTGCAACGGCTATCGTTCGAGCCCGGCATTGCACAGGTCCGGCTGGACCGCAAGGGAGCAGGGGGGAAGTCATGGCAGCACGTGAGCACGCTGTGGGAGCACGGGGAGCCAGGGGGGCTGGTGGAGCGGTCCGCCCCGGCTTGCTCCGACGGTCCGGCATACGGAGGCTGGCGACGGCCGCGTGTGCGCTCGGGATCGGGGCAGCTGTGGGCCTGCCGGCAGGAATGGCGTTTGCGCCCGCTGCAGGGGCGGCCTCGCCGACGATTGGCCAGGCAGTGTTCGCGAGCTCGGGCACGCCGTCGATAACGGAGACGCCCGACACGGGACTCAGCGCGACCTCCAGCACCCAGACGACGATCACGAGCACGAACTGGGACGCCTCTACGGACACCTACTTCGTCCCCATCGAGTGCAACAGCGACCCGAGCCAACCGACGTACAGCGTGTTCGGCCACAACGTGCCCGTAGGCTGCAGCGAGTTCGTGGTGGAGACCACCTCCAAGTACTACTCGAACGGCACCCTCACCTACCCCTACTCCGTGCCGAGCGGGAACGTCGGCAGTGGCGACCAGGGGACCGACTCGGCGGGCAACCCGGCGAGCCAGGACGCGGCCAAATATCCCTGCCCTCCTACCCCGGCGCAGCAGCAGGCCGGGATCATCTGTGCCGTGGCGCTGGTGGGCATCACGAGCAGCTTTTCGCCAGGCGCTGTAGCGGTGCAGCCCGTGGAGTTCTCTGGCCAGCTCCAGCCCACCTTCTCTACCAGCCCGGCTACGGCTTACCAGGGCGAGCAGGTGAGCGTCTCCGGCCAGAATTGGCCTGCCTCGCCGGTTGCCGGGGGGAGCATCAGTGGGAGCATGGAAGTCTGTAACCCCTCCACGGGTGCGTGTGTAGCGGCCGCCGGTGCTACAGCAACCGAGAGCAGCACAGGCGTGATATCCGGAACCTTGACGGTGCCAGCCGGCCTCCCCGCCCCTTGCTCCAGCTGCTACGTGCAGTTGAACGGGAGTGAAAAGGTGACCGAGGACGGGCTGAGCGCGACGGTGAGCGCAACCGATACGGCC
>JAKACE010000418.1 GCA_021821705.1 Actinomycetes bacterium
GAAGCGACGAATCGACAGATACGGTCCCGGTGGCATTGTTCAATTCGGGTGGAAGTACTCCGGACTGGGCCAGCGGACAGGAGCTGCTGGCGGTGGGGCGAGTCAGGCGGCGTTTCTACCGGGTTGGCGGCACCACGCAGAGCCGTACCGAAGTGGTAGCCGACCATGTGTACCCCCTGGCCCAACGCGAGGACGTCGGGCAGGTGCTCACCGACGCCCGGGACGCCCTCGAAGTCTTCGCCCAGGACCTTGGACCGGCCTGAGCGTCGAGGGGGTGGGTGCCGTCGCTGGCTCTCAGCGCCGGTGGCGGTGCCCGGAGAGGCTCGACACATCCCCGGCGCTGGATGCCAACGTTTCGAGCAGGACGGCCACGCCGTCCTCGGTGTTCGCTGGGATGACTACGTCGACGGCCGCGAGCACCTCTGGTATTGCGTTGGCAGGCGCTGCGGCGTGAGCCGCCCAACCCAGGACGGTTAGGTCGTTGTGGTTGTCTCCCACGGCCAGGACCTCCGATACACCGACACCGAGGCTGGCACAGACCCGCTCGAGGGCATAAGCCTTGGAGACGCCCGGAGCCCCGACCTCCACCCAGTCCAGGCCGGACGAGGTGAGATGGCCGCGCTCGGCGATTTCGGACTGCAGAGCGGCCAGCAGTTCGACCGCGGCCCACCCCGGTCGCCTCATGACGAGCTTCATGCACCGGCCGTCGATGGCTCGGCGGATGTCGTCGACCTCCTGAGCGGGATCCGTCCAGCCCCATGAGGGGTCCATGAAGCCGTCCTCGTGGGTGAAGCTGTCGAGGTCCTCGACGGCGAAGAGCACCCCAGGCAGGAGCGAGCGGACGCTGAGCACGATCTCGTGGCATATCTCGGCGGCTATGGTGACCGATTCGACCACCGCCATCGTGGGGATCTCGACGATGGCAGCGCCGTTGGCGCAGACGCCGAGAGGCCCGAGCCCGGCGTGGCTAGCCGCTTCCCACGTCACCCGAGGTGGGCGGCCCGTGACCGGTACCACCAGAAGGCCAGCGGCCTGGGCGGCTCTGACCGCCCGCACGGTGCGCTCGCTGACAGAGCCGTCTGGGCGCAGGAGCGTGCCGTCCAGGTCGGTGGCCACCAGGCGCACGGCGGGTGCCGTACCCGGGCTCCGGGCCTGCCAGCCGGCGATGGGTTGCGCTCGCCCATCAGGGCTCGCTTGTGCCGGGCCGTCCGAGCCACCCCGGCGGTTGCCCTCGACTGTGCCACCGGGCGCCCGGCCGGGGACCGGGGCTGTCCCCGGAGACGCTACCTGCATGCACTGGGAAGGCTACCCGCCCCGCTCCCAAGGCCACCGTCCCGCGTGACATTGGGCCCTGCTGTGGCTCGCCTGCAGCCCAGCTAGACTCGGGGCTGACGAGGTCGTGCCATCCGAGCTGCCCTTCGGCAGCTCCGTGGCGGGAGCGACGCCCTTCCCCCCGGCCTCACCAGTACCAGCGAGTTAAGGAGCGACCTGCGATGGACCTGCATCAGCTGCTTGGTGACGATACCGAACCCCTCTTGAGCTACGAGTGCAAGGGGGTGCACCGAGACGACCTGGTGCTGCCCGGCCCCGATTTCGTGGACAGGGTCCTGTCTTGGAGCGATCGTCCGGTCCCGGTGCTGCGCAACCTCGGGCTGCTCTACAACACGGGCCGTCTCGGCGGTACCGGTTACATCTCGATCCTGCCTGTCGACCAGGGCATCGAGCACTCGGCTGCGGCAAGCTTCGCCCCCAATCCCATCTACTTCGACCCGAAGAACATCATCGAGCTCGGTGTCGAGGCCGGCTGCAACGCCGTCGCCACAACCATGGGCGTACTGGGCATGGTGGCCCGCCGCTACGCCCACAAGATCCCCTTCATCGCCAAGCTCAACCACAACGAGCTGCTGAGCTACCCGACCGCTTACGACCAGGTCATGTTCGGGTCGGTCCAGCAGGCCTTCGATCTCGGCGCCGTCGGTGTCGGCGCCACTGTCTACTGGGGCGCAGAGGAGTCGCGCCGGGAGATGATGGAGGTGTCCGAGGCCTTTGCCGAGGCCCACTCGCTGGGCATGTTCACCGTGCTCTGGTGCTACGTGCGCAACAACGCGTTCAAGAAGGACGGGGTCAACTACGAGGTGGCGGCCGATCTCACCGGTCAGGCCAACCATCTCGGTGCGACCATCCACGCCGACATCGTCAAGCAGAAGCTGCCCGAGACCAACGGCGGGTTCCCGGCCATCGGCTTCGGTGCCACCAACAAGCTCGTCTACAGCGACTACACCACCGACAACCCGATCGACCTGACCCGCTGGCAACTGGTCAACACCTACATGGGCCGGGTCCCGCTGATCAACAGCGGCGGCGAGTCCAAGGGAGCGGGCGACTTGGCGGCAGCGGTGCGCACCGCTGTCATCAACAAGCGTGCCGGTGGTTCGGGCCTCATCCTCGGGCGCAAGGCGTTCCAGCGGCCGATGGACGAGGGCGTCGCCCTCATCAACGCCGTCCAGGACGTCTACGCCGACGCGGCGGTGACCATCGCCTGACACCGGCTGAACCGCCCGGCACTTGCTGGTGCCGGGCGGTCCGGGTTGGCAGAGGCCGGCGCGCCGGAGCGAACAGCCCCGGTGCGGCCGGCCTCTTGCGCGCTGGTGGCCATGCCGTGGCCGTGTTCCCTGTACCACCTGCTCGTTACCGGTAAACTGGCTAACCGCGTACGAGTTCGATCATCTCGGCAGGCCGCTGGCCCGGGGAGAGCAGCCGTTCGTGACCCCGCCCGGGCGTCCGTGGTCCTCCACGGCCCCGCGGGGCGTGGGCACAGACCGGAGCTCTCCGTCCGCCCTCCGCCCGGCCGCCCTACCCAAGGGGACTTGCTTTGTCTGACACAGCTGGGACAGCATCGACGGCGGAGGCACAGGTCCAGGTCCTGGACCGGGTGGTGATCCGTTTCGCCGGTGACTCCGGGGACGGCATGCAGCTGGCGGGGGACCGCTTCACGGCCAGCTCCGCCATCTTCGGCAACGACCTTTCCACCCTGCCCGACTTCCCGGCTGAGATCCGGGCGCCGGCCGGGACGGTGGCTGGGGTGTCCGCTTTCCAGATCCACA
>JAKACE010000419.1 GCA_021821705.1 Actinomycetes bacterium
GATGGTGACCCGGTCCCGGCCGTTCCTGAGGCCCCCGGCCGGCCCCAGGGCATTGGCTGGGGCATCGTCACTGCTGCCTCCCGCCCTGGTCTTTACCAAGTCATCGGACATTCTAAACCCCCCCCGGGCGAAGCTACTGGACCGTTCCAGGAACTCAGCGGCGTCGCCACTGGACCGGTCCACTAATCGAATGATACTGGACCGGTCCAGGATGTCAAGAGCAACTCATCCCGAAGGCTCCAACAGCGCCACGAGGGCTCAGGCCCTTGGAGCGCGCCTGCAGCGGCCGGCCGATGGCCGGCATCGCTTGGCCCGGATGTGCCGACGGCCTCCGCCTGTACCGATGGCCTCCTGACCTCTACGGGAGCGTCCTGGTCCCTCGCTCGTCACGTGAGTGCTCTGGGAGGCCTGGGGCACAGCCGGCAGCGCGCCGGCGAGCCCGTCAGTGGACGAGGTAGGTGCCGACCAGCCAGACGAGCCCGCATTCGAGCGCGAAGCCGACCAGTACCAGGACGGGCAACCAGTTACGGTGCCGGCGGTGGTGCGTCTCCTCCAGCGCCGGGGCCTGAGTGCTGGGGAGGGGTACGGCCGGCAGCGGCTTGGGGTGCAGGTCGGCGCCGCAGCGAACGCAGAAGGTCTCTGTGACCAGGTTGGGTTCGGAACAGACGGGGCAGACGAGCTTTTCGCCGATGGCCCAGCCCTCGGTACCGGGTAGCCGGCGTAACCCCGACCCCCCGGAGAGGTCAATGGCGCTGCCGGCGAAAGCGGTGCGCTTGGCCCAGAACAAGGGGTAGTCGCAGGTTGTGCAGAAGCTGCCGGCATCGCGGTCCACCCCGGGGAGGTGGCTTACCGTGTTGCAGGTTGGGCAGACCACGTCAACGGCCACGCTCGTCCCTCCCCAGGTCGTCCGGTGGCCATATTCTACGCTCGCCTACGTAAAGCTCGAGGGCGGCGTTGGCCGGCACTTCGTCACGCACCATCTCGACGAACTCCGGCTCGGCCAACCAGCCCGTGCTGGTCACTCTCACTCTCACCGCCGCAGGGCGACCGGAGTATTCGTCTGGGCGGCCCACGAAGCCGTTCTCGTCGACTTCGACCGGGCCGCGCGTGTACAGCTCCAACAACCTCGTCAGGCCCTGCTTGGTGCCCCGCCACCATCTGAGGTTCGAGGCTGCCTGGACGACCCGGCGTTGGTGCAGTTCGTCGATGTCAGGGTCGATGGGCGCCAGGGCCAGCCACCCGGCCAGGAACCTGACCATGCCCGGAGGGGCCACGGCCGGGTCGATCATGTACGCCAGGCTGTCCAGGTCGTCCAGGTAGGTACCGGCCTCCTCCTGAAAGAGGGAGGCGAACCTGTAGAAGAACTGGTTGTCCAGCATCCCGACCGGGAGTTGCCCGACCAACCAGTCAGGTTGCCTGCCGACGCGCTGGCCCGGCAGGCGGCGCTCGAGGGAGCGGCCGCCGGCACTGGGCGTCGGCGGCACGGCGGGCCGGGCTGCCTCGCCGCCCGAGCCGGTATTGGCCAGCGTCACTTGACCACGACCACGCTGTGGCTCGGTAGGGCCGTGCGCCTCAGGGCCGACGCCTCCTCTGCCGGCGTGGGCGCAGGCTGGGGCGCCGACAGGAACAGCGAACGCTCGTCCAGGCGCACCACCTCCTTTGCCGCGCCATAGCGGCGGCCCGTGCGTAGGTCGCATTCGAACAGCAGCACCTCGTCGACGCGGTCCACCCCGTCGATGTCCTCGAGCATCTGGGCTACGGGGCCGGCGTTGAGATCCGTGTCCCACGCCCAGCCCTCGCCGCGGGGGCCACCGGTTAGCGGGTTGACCCAGTCGTAGAGGAGCTCGAGCGCGTCGGCGCGCACCCGCGCCAAGACGTCGTCGTTGGCCGTCGGCACGGCGTGTATGTGGGCGGCCACGGTCACGCCCTGGTAGTACGGGGTGGAGATGGCCACCGAGATGCCGAGCAGGCGTCTCGGGCCCAGGTAGGCGGAAATACGTTCCACTAGGCCGTCGGCGAGGGCATAGTCGTCGATGCTCTGGCTCTGAGGGCTTCTTCGTACCCTGGGCACGACGAGCAGCCGGACCGGGCCGCCCTCGGTCGCCGGGCCGAGGCACCTGGCCCGGGCCACCTCGGTGGAGGCCTCGAGGGCAAGCCGCTCGTAATCGTGAGCGGTAACGGCCCGTTGGCTGGTCCTGATGCTGAACGGGGCGCGCCTTTTAGCCTCGCTCGGCGGCTCGGGGTCGGCTCCGCCGGCGGCGGGCGACAGGTTGGAGACATGGTCGACGAAAGCGATCGTCGAGCGCAGGCTGGTGAGCATGCCCGGCCCGACGTTGGCGCGGGCACCACCGCCGTGGCGGTACGAAAGCATGACGATCTCGGCGTTCGGTGGTGGGACCTGGCCGTGCTGGCGCCAGCTACCGTCGGGGTAGCGCACCCGCGGCCCGAACTCCACCGTCCCGGTGCTGCTGTCGAGCTTGTAGTGGGGGTCTTCGGGCCCGGATCCGGCGAAGTCCTCGACCTCCTGCCAGGTTTGGGCCACGTTGTTGTAGGTCACCTGCACCGCCTCGCCCGGACGCCGGGCCAGCACCGGTGGGTGGGCGACGACGAAACTCTGGCCTGACAGACCGCTAGAGCGGCCCAGTGCCTCGGGCCCGTACTGCACGGAGTGCTCTGCCACCACCGTTCCGCCCCGTGCCGCAGCACCGATCGAGCGGATTTCGGGCGACGCCTGATAGCTCGGCTCGCCCGGGGCGGTCTGGGTCATCACCACCCTCAGCCAGTAGGCCCGGGTGCCGGCTAGCGACAGGGCCTGGTGCACCAGCGGCAGGAGGAGGACGACTTCGCCGTCGCGGTTGAGGCCGCCGGTGGTGTCGGAGTAAACCGGGACGGTGACCCAGGCCTCGCCCGACCACAGTTCCCACGCCAGGGGGGGGCGCGACGGGTAGATGCCGATACCTGCCGGGCTGGTGGCGCTGACGCGCAACGCCAGAACCGTGCCGGCCAGGCTTTCGGCGAAACCGAGGTACAGGGCGTCGCCCGGTGCCGGCTTGGGCTCGGTGGTGAAACAACGTAGGGCGG
>JAKACE010000420.1 GCA_021821705.1 Actinomycetes bacterium
GGCCAGAGGAGTGCTCACCTGCCGGCGGCTCCGGTGACCAGCCTCGCCCAGCCCGGCAGCGAGGTGGTCGATCCCCATTAGGCCAGGCAGTCAGTGCCCCCCGGTCCAGGCCAGGCAGTCAGTGCCCCCCGGTCCAGGCCAGGAGCTCAACCGCCGTCATGGTGTTGACGACGCTTTCAGGGCCGGCCCCGGCGGCGACGACCTTCTCGCACCCGTTGCGCAGCCAGGACAGCTGGCCCGGAGCGTGGGCGTCCGAGTCGACAGCCAGTCGGCAACCGGCCTGGACGGCCAGCCCGAGAAGATCGTCCGGCGGGTCGAGGCGTTCGGGCCGGGAGTTGACCTCGATCGCTGTGGCGGACTCGGCGCAGGCGCCGAACACCACTTCGGCGTCGAACTCGGACTGGGGCCGCCCGCGGCCGACAACTATGCGCCCCGTGCAGTGCCCGAGGACGTCCACGTGGGGGCTGCGGACTGCCGCCACCATCCGCCTCGTCATGGAGGCGCGGTCCATGCGCAGCTTGGAGTGAACGCTGGCCACGACTATGTCGAGCTCGGCGAGCAACGCCTCGTCCTGGTCGAGGGAGCCGTCCTCCAGGATGTCCACCTCGATCCCGGTCAAGAGCCGGAAAGGGGCCATCTCCTCGTTGACCCGGGCCACCACTTGGAGCTGACGCCGCAGGTCCTCGGCTGAGAGCCCGTGGGCAACGGTGAGGCGGGGGCTGTGGTCGGTGAGGGCCAGGTACTCGTGGCCGATAGCCGCCGCCGACGCTGCCATCTCCTCGATGGCGGTGCCGCCGTCGGACCAGTCCGAATGACTGTGACAGTCGCCCCTCAGCGCCCGCAGCAGGGCCAGTACCGGCCCTTCGGGCCCGGTGGCGGCCCGCGCCTCCAGGACCTGCAGGTACTCCGGCACCTGGCCGGCCAGAGCCTCGGCGACGACGGCGGCGGTCGTCCTGCCCACTCTCGGCAGGCTCTCCAGACGCCCGTGGCGCCAGAGCTCCTCCAGATGAGGCGCAGCGACGGCGTCGACAGCAGCCGCAGCCCGGCGGAACGCCTCCGCCTTGTAGCTCTCCGCCCGCTCCGCTTCGAGCAGGTAGGCGATCCGCCTGAGGGCGTCGGACGGCCTCACGGAGCCGGCACCGCTCGCCGGCCGCGCCGGCTGCCCCCACCTGCGTGCCCGGCCCGGTGGCAGCTCGGCAACTGGCCGACGCCGGCGACACTTGCCATGCCAGACCATAGCCCCGTCCGCGGCTGGCACCCGCGTGCCAACTGCCTCAGCCGGCTCGGCGTCACTGGACCTAGCTTGGGGCCGATGGTGCGGACCGCGACGACGGCGTCGCCACTGGCACACCTCCGGCAGAGCACCGGGGAAGTCGTGCGCCAACTGCTCGGCCCTCCCCCGCCGCTGGCCGCCCCCGGTGACCACGACCCTGGGCTGTTCGGCCCTGGCAGCGTGACCTGGCGGGCCCACGCCCACATGGCGATGCTGGTCGGGGGTATCCGCTCACTGCTCGTGCAGACGCTCCACCCCCTGGCCATGGCCGGCGTGGCCGACTATTCGGCCTACGAGGACGACCCGCTCGGCCGGCTCCAGCGCACGGCCGCTTTCATCGCGTCCACTACCTACGGCAGCACGTCCCAGGCCACCGGGGCTATAGAAGCTGTGAAGCGCATCCACGCCACCGTCTTCGGCACCGCACCGGACGGGCGCCCCTACCGGGCTGACGACCCTGCGCTGCTGGCGTGGGTGCACCACGTCGAGGTCGAGAGCTTCCTGCTGGCGTACCAGCGCATCGGGCCGGGTCTCGACGTTGCCGACAGCGACCGCTACGTGGCCGAGATGGCCACCGTTGGCCGCCTCATGGGCGCCTCACCCCTCATGACCGACGTAGCCGGCCTGCGTTCGTTCGTGGCCGAGCACCCCGACCAGATGGCCACGGCCCAGGCGCGCCGGGCTGTGCGCTTCATCGTCTACCCGCCGCTGCCGGCGCAGGCCCGGGCCCCATACGCCGTGTTGCTGACCGCAGCAATAAGCCTGGTACCGCTACGCCAGCGGCTCCCCCTCGGGCTGGTGCTGCCGGGACCCATCGGAGGACGCCTCGCCTGCGAGCCGGCGGCCCGCGCCCTGGTCGGGCTGCTTGGCTGGGCCATGGGGCCGTCGCCGGCACGCGAGCAGGCCCTCGCCCGCTCGACCGTCTGACGTGACGCCACGCGCAGGGCCCCCGCCTGAGCCGTCGCCGGCCCCCAACCGGGCAGCGCAGTGGTCCCTACCGCCCGGCACCGTAGGGATGCCCGGCCTCGACCCGCTCAAGAGCCTCGTCGACGAGCGAGTGCAACAGCTCGGGGCTTGCGCCGGCCTGCGCAGCCGCCAGCGCCAGGCGCATGGCATGCCCGGCCAGCACCGCTCGCACGCTCCCGCTCGAGCGCACAGTCGCCCGTCGAGCGACGACGGTACCCCTGCGACGGTTCGCCTCGATCAGGCCTTCCCTCGCCAGCGATTCGTATGCGCCGCTCACTGTGCCCTTGGCCAGGCCCAGGTCGCTCGCCAGTTGACGGATGGTGGGCAGCAGCGAGCCTGCGGCCAGAGCCCCGGAGGCGATCACAAGGCGTAGCTGTTGCTCGACCTGTTCGTGGACGGGGACGGGGTCGTCGGGGTCGACGCTCAACAGCACGCTCGCCGCCCAATCCGCCCGAGGCTACGCAGATAGCGCCGCGAGCCGGCGCGCCCTGACGGCCAAGCCGACGGCCAGCAGCTCGGCAGCCCCAGCGGAGATGTCGAGCCCGGTCCGGGCAGCACCGGCCACCGTCCCGGCCACAACCGCGAGTTGGGGGGCGAAAATGGCCATGAGCTACCGATGCCGATACGGGTGACCGCGCACCTGGTACCACCGCCGTCAGGCGCTCCACTACTCCCCGGACCGACCCCCTGGCAACCGTGGCCATACCAGATCGGGGTCGCGAATGAAAGCCGTTTTTTGGTGCTTTTCACCCTTGAGGGGGGGAAGCCAGGGGCCTAGCCTTCCTCAGCGTTGGCTCACAGCAACGACTACCGGGGGGCGCCGACGAACACGACGTTTGTGG
>JAKACE010000421.1 GCA_021821705.1 Actinomycetes bacterium
GAGGTCTCGACGCTCTGGGGGGAACTGGCCTGGCAGCTCTTGGGCAAGGACGGCTACGCCCTGGTGGAGGGGGCGGACAAGAGCGGGACCAGCCCGGGGGCGGCCCTGGCCGAGCTGTTCGTCGCCTGCTCGCCATGCCTGGTGCTGATCGACGAGTGGGTGGCCTACGCCCGCCAGCTGTACGGGGCCGATGGGCGCCTTGCGGGCGGCACCTTCGACGCGCACGGAAGCTTCGCCCAAGCCCTGACCGAGGCGGCCCGGGCCACGCCCGGGGCGCTCCTCGTGGTCTCGCTCCCGGCCTCCGTCAACCCCGACGCCGAGGGCGAGACTGGCTCCGGCAGCTCCAGCATCGAGCTGGGTGGCCCGGGAGGGGCCGAGGCCCTGCGGCGGCTCCGGGCGGTGATGGGCCGGATCGAGTCCTCGTGGCGGCCGGCGTCGGTGGAAGAGGGCTTCGAGATCGTGCGGCGGAGGTTGTTCCAGCCGCTCGACCCCGCACGCCTGGCCGACCGCGACGCGACGGCTAGGGCCTTTGCCGACTATTACCGTTCCCAGGCGGCCGAGTTCCCGAACGAGTGCCGGGCACCGGACTACGAACGGCGCCTCCGTGCGGCTTACCCGGTCCACCCCGAGCTGTTCGACCGCCTGTACCGGGACTGGTCAAGCCTCGAGCGCTTCCAGCGCACCCGGGGAGTGCTGCGCCTCATGGCCCAGGTCGTAGGGTCGCTCTGGAACTCCCAGGACCGCTCCCCCTTGGTCCTGCCGGGCTCGGTGCCCCTCGACGACGCCGCCGTGGCCACCGAGCTCGCAAGGAACCTGGACGACTCGTGGAAAGCCGTCATGGACGCCGATGTGGACGGGCCGGGCTCCGTGCCAGACCAACTGGACGCCCTTTTCCAGAACCTGGGACGTTACAGGGCGGCGCACAAGGTAGCCAGGACGGTGTTCTTGGGGTCGGCCCCCTCCGTCCACTCGCCGCACCGGGGGGTCGTGGCCGCACGGGTGCGACTGGGCTGCGCCGCGCCGGGCGAAGCGGTGGCCACTTACGCCGACGCCCTGGCCCGCTTGACCGACAAGGCGGGTTACCTCTACCTGGAGGGGGAGCGCTACTGGTACGGCCTCACCCAGTCGGTCTCCCGGGTGGCCAGGGAACGGGCCGAACGCCTCATGGCCGGCGACCCGGCGGAGCTCGACCAGAGGATCTGCGCCGCTGTGCGGGGCCAGCGCGACCGGGGGGACCTGGCCGGGGTACATGTCGCCCCGCCATCCTCGGCCGACGTCGACGACGACGACCGGGTGCGCCTCGTGGTGCTCTCCCCCGGCGACGCTTACGTCCCGAAGTCCGACGACTCGCCGGCACTGTCGGCCTCCAGGGACATCTTGGAGCACCGGGGGACATCGCAGAGGCACTACCGCAACATGGTCGTGCTCTTGGCCGTCGACCAGCGCCGCCTGGACGACCTCCGTCAAGGGGCAGCCGAGGCGCTCGCCTGGCAGTGGGTCGTCGACGAGGCCCCAGCGCTGGACCTCGGCGGCCAACAGGAGGCCCAGGCGGCTAAAAAGGCGGAGGAGGCGGACCAGACGCTCGTCCGCCGGCTCGGGGAGGCCTACACCTGGGCGCTCGTGCCGGCGCAACCCGACCCGACCGGGCCCGTCGCGTTCGACCCCATGCGGGTGGAGGGCGCCGGCGACCTGGCTGCCCGCACGGCCCGGCGCCTGGTGGAAAAGGGGCACCTCAATCCCGTCTATGCCCCGTCGGTACTCAGGAAGGTCGTCCTGGAAGGGCCGTTGTCCGCGCTCTGGGAGCGGGGCCACATCTCGGTAGATGAGTTGTGGGATGCCCTCGCCCGGTACCCCTACCTGCCCAGGCTCAAGGACCGGGAGGTGCTGCGGCGCTCGGTCGAGACCGGGCCGGCGGGCTTCGCCTGGGAGGCCGAGGGCTTTGCTCTCGCGGACGGCTACGACGAGGCAAGCCGACGCTACTTGGGGCTGGTGGTCGGGCCGGTGAGCAGCGCTTCGGTGATCGGCTCAACCCTGCTGGTGCGGCCCGAGCTGGCCGTGGCACAGGCGGAAGCCGACCGAGCGGCGGCCGCGGCTTCACCGGGCGTTGGTGCCGATGCCGGTGCCGTCTCTGACCCGATAGCTGCCGTCGGCGTGCGACCGGTGGCTGGTGCCACTGGGACCGAACCGGCCAGGCCCAAGCGCTTCCACGGGAGCGTCGTGCTGCGCTCCGAGCGGCTCAGCCTGGAGTTCGGCAGGGTTGTCCAGGAGGTGGTGCAGCGGCTGGCAGATGCCGGTGCCGGCGTCGAGGTCACGGTAGAAGTGTCGGCCACGTCGCGCGAGGGTTTCGAAGAGCCGGCCGTGCGTACCGTCACAGAGAACGCCCGGACCTTGCGCTTCAGGGACCTCGGGTTCGAGGACGAGTAACCAAGTGAGCCCAAACGCCGTGTGCGACACAAGCGAGACAACCCCTGCGCGCGAAGGTCATCGCCATAGTGTTCGGCTGACCGGGCCTACTTGCAGTCACCAATCCTTCACTTGGAACCGCTACAGACCTCCCTCACGCAGACGGCGCGACGCTACAGAGCTAACCACTTCCAATCGACCCCCTCCCCGGTCCGCACGGAAGCAGGACCCTCTGTGATGTCGGAGCCCCGCCTAGCATGTCGGTCGTTTGGACAGACTGACACCGGTGACGACACGTGAGGCAAACGGTTGACATCTCGACCTCGCTATTCCCGTCACGCCCCGACCCGAGTTCACCTCTCTCACCTGTAACGCACTTTGCACTATGTTCGACAGAACGGTAACAGCTGGAGTCGTGCATTGGACTCCCCACCCCACCCATGACGCGGCGCACGCGTGGGTACTCTCATGGCTAAAGACGCTCGGGATTGTATTCCTGCCCCCTGGCACCCGCATATCGCACTCGACTAAAGGCAATTTGGGTGAAGCCGTCGCGGCCTGTATAGGCCACCACCTCAACTACGACGACACACATTGGCACACGTTCGCTATCAACCTCGGTGCCTGTACCGACTCAATCTCTCGACCCGACGTCGATATTGTCTGGTTGTAGCT
>JAKACE010000422.1 GCA_021821705.1 Actinomycetes bacterium
GCCGTTGCGGGCGCGAGGCTCGGCCCAGGACCGGCCGGCGGCTAAGCTTTGGCTGGCCGCCGGCTCCTGCCGGCGCACCGGGCGCTTAGCTCAGTTGGTTAGAGCGCAGCCTTCACACGGCTGAGGCCGGAGGTTCGAGTCCCCCAGCGCCCACCACAAAGTCCCTGTTCAGAGCACCCCTCAGGGCTACCCGGCGGCAAACCTGCCACCTTAAGGGGCTGCAAAGGGTCCGAGACAGGCCCCGAAACCGCTCTTACGGCGAGCGTGACGGCATAGGTACGGGCATGAACGCACAGCCGTTGCTCCGACCTGAGGATGTGGCCGAACGCCTGGCTGTCTCCAAGGTCACCGTCTACCGCCTAGCCCGCTCGGGCGAGCTCGCATCTGTGCGCATCGGCGCACAGGTCCGCTTCCGCGCAGATGCGGTCGAGGACTTCCTGGCCCGATGCGAAGCCGAGAGCGAAGAGGCCCCTCCGGCCCCGAGGCGTGGCCGGCCCCGCAAGCAGTGGGTAGGGCCCGATGCCGCGTAGGGGCGGTTACATCGAACGCCGGGCCTGGGCATCGGGAGAGATCACCTGGCGGGCCCGCTGGTACGACGCCGCCGGCCAGCGGCAGAGCGCCACCTTCAACACACGAGCCGAGGCTGACGACTGGCTGGCCGAACGGACAGTGGAGATGCGCCGCGGGGGCACGGGATCGATGGCCGGGCAGCGGACGACGTTGGCCGACTGGTGGGCCAGGTGGCAGTCCGGCCGGCAGGTGGGGTTGCTCACGGCCCGGCGCGAGCAGAGCATCTGGGCCTGCTGGATAGCGCCGCACCTCGGGGCGGCTCGCCTGGCCGACCTGCGCCGCTCGACCGTGCAGGAGTGGGTGGCGGGACAGGTGCGCGGCGGGGTAGCACCATCGACTGTCACGAGACACGTTGGTGTACTCCATGCCTGTCTCTCGGCGGCTGTGCTGGACGGGCTGATAGCCGTGAACCCGGCCTCCAAGGTGCAGGTACCTCGCGCATCGAAGACCGAGCAACGGTACCTCTCGGTCAACGAAGTGCAGCGGCTCTACGAGGCCACTGACCCTCCGTACCAGTCCATGATCGCCTTCGGGGTGGCCTGTGGCTTGCGCATCGGGGAGCTGGTCGCCCTCCAAGTGGGCGACGTGAACCTCTTTCGCCGAGCGGTCACGGTGCGCCGGACTGCCCTGGCCGACAGCGGCGATGTAGGGCCAGTCAAGTCCCGAGCCGGGGAGGGCCGGGTGGTCCCCGTCCCGCCCCGGGTTGCCGAGCGCCTGGCGCGAGAGCTGGCGGGCCGCCATCCCGCCGCGTACGTGTGGCCAGCTCTACGCGGCCAGGCGTGGAAGCCGGGGAACTGGCGGCGCGACGTGTGGCGTCCAGCCGTCCAGCGGGCGGGCATCACGCCGCCCCCGACCCCCCACGCCATGCGCCACACAGCGGTAGCGGCCTGGCTCCGCTCCGGGGCCTCGCTCTACGAGGCGAGCCGGTGGGCCGGGCATGCCTCGACGACGACCACCGACCGCATCTACGGGCACCTGCTACAGCCGGACGGCAAGGTCAGTGAGGAAGTCGAAAAGCTCTTCTGGCCCACCGAGCCCGTACAGATAGGGGAGCGCCGGCAGCGCCGGCGAGCTGAGTGACGGGCGGGACCGTCTGCGCCCGGCCCGTGGTCCTCTTCCGGCTGGGCACTCCAGAGGCTTCGGGCCACGCCGCCCCCCTCGGGTGCAGACGGTACCTCTACTCGTTCTCAGGCCGTTGGAAGTAGTAGGTTTTCGTGTCGCCAGCCTCGGACAAGACTGTCACCAGTTCCCAACCCCGCTCGCCGCAGATCCCCAGGCCCGCTCTTCGCGGATACCGACCTTGTTGAACTCCTGTTGAAGCCCGTCCGTCTCATCTGTACCGAAGGCTGCACGCCAGCTCACGTCATTCGGCCTGACGATCAAGTAGCTGAACTTGGTCATGACCGGAGCATAACGGTCGTGGGTGTCGTTGTTACGACCGGCCCCTCTTTATGCAGACCGCCTTCAGGTGGAGTGACGCAGCGGGGCGCTTGCCACTGTCGTGCGTTCGACGGCCACGACCCTGGCGCCGGCGATGCTTGTCTCGATAGCGGAGATGGCGCTTGCGACGGCTTCCGCAAAGCTTGGGGCTTCGCGGTCGAAGATGGCCTTCTGCACTCTCCCCTCACTTATCAGCAAGGCATCATCGCACCCGGCTTCGTAGAGAGCGTCGGCGTCCGGGCTGTCCGGGCTGGTGAAGTCTGTGCCTTCCAGCACCACGACGAAGGAATGGACCATGTCGTTGCATCCTACCGGCACTGGCACCTGGCCACCTGCTCGAGTATGCGTTTGGCCAGCGTACCTGGATCGCGAGGCGTCGACCACACCACCACCACGTGCGCCCCGCCCGGGCAGCGGGCAACCCCCCAGCGATGGCCGTGGTGGACCTCCTCAATGGTCCAGCCCGCTGACTCGGCGGCACGTAGAGCCGCCTCGACGTCTTTCTTCGGGTGCCGCCGACGTCTGTGCACCCAGGAAGCGTAGGTCTTGAGTGGTTACAGGCACCCGCCTGCTGCACGGGTAACGCCGACACGTTGCACGACCTCGGCGGGTTGCCTCAGAAGGGCCATTTCGGTGTAGTTGGTCGTGGGCGCCCCTGGCAGGCCGGCGGACTTCATCGGCGGGAACAGGGAACGTTGTTGCGCCCCGCCGGATGTAGTACTGGGGGTTGGAGGTCGACACTCCCCGTCGTCAGCGGCGCCCGCGTGGTCGTCGCTCTGGAAAAAGCGGGGCCCGCTGTGGTCCGTACTGCTGGCAGCCACCACATCATGCCCCCCCCTGGCCGGGCTCCCCTGGGCCACGTCGCGTTCGAAGCCGACAGCATCGACCCCTCGACGCACGAGGGTTGGGACGTAGTGGTGAGCGGTGAAGGCGCCGACAGCATCGACCCGCGCTCCGTGGCCGCCCGCAGCCACCCTATAGAGCACTGGGCCCCCGGCACGAAGGACCGCTGGATAGGGATCGTCAACCCGGTCTTCCGAGGCCGGCGCCTGTACATACC
>JAKACE010000423.1 GCA_021821705.1 Actinomycetes bacterium
TGACCGGTAGGATCACCTACGGCATGCCGAAGTCGCCGGCCCCCCAGACATCAGCACTCGTGACCGGCCTGCACCTCGACTGGTTGACGGCCCTGGCTCTCGCCACCCAGGTAGTGGCCATGGCGCTTTACCTCCTGGGCACGCGCCGCCTGTCGGCCCATGGCCGGCGGTGGCCGGTCACCCAGACGGCGGCTTTCGCCGTGGGCATGGTCGTCACCGCGTACGCCACCGAGGGCGGTCTAGCCCGTTACCAGGTGGACAACTTCACCCTGCACGTCGTGCAGTCGCTGCTGCTGTTCGATGTTGCCGCCCCGCTGCTGGCCTTCGGGGCACCGCTGCGGCTCGCAGTCCAAGCCGGTGGGCGCGGCCAGGGGCTGGCCCTGGTCGCGGCCCGGAGCCGCTGGCTCGGCCTGCTGGCTCGCCCGCCGGTGGCGTTCCTGCTGTACATGGGCACCCTGTACGTGTACTTCCTGAGCCCACTGTACGTCGCGGCCGCCCGCCACCCGGTCCTGTTGGAGTACCTCCAACTCCAGATGCTCGTGACCGGCATGCTCCTATGGGCGGTGGTGACCGGCCGGGACAGCCTGCCCAGGCAGGCCGGCTACGGGGCGCGCTTCGCCCTGGTCCTGATCAGCATCCCGTTCTTCGCCTTCCTCGGTATCTACCTGGGAGGGGTGGCCCAGCCCCTCTACGCCGCCGCCAACACCCTCCACGACACGCGCTCGGGGGGCGATGTCCTGTGGGCTCTGAGTGAGGTCGTAGTAGTGGCCGGCCTTGCCTATCTCTTCGTGGAGTGGGCCAGGGAGGAGGAGCGTCGCGCCGTGCGCTCCGACCGCCAGCTCGACGCGGCTCTCTCGGCGGCGAGGAACCTCGCCAGGCCGCTCCCCTCGGCCGAGGGAGGCAGTCCCGCATTCGGCGGCGACGCCCTCATGCACGTGGCCGCGCCGGGCTCGGACGGCGCGCAGAGGGCTGAAGGAGGCTGAAACTCCCGGGCAGGCTTCGGCCACGGCGCTCCCTGCCATCGGTCACAGGCTCTGGCGTCGAGCGCTCTTCAGCCTGTGGGCCAGGGGCGCATCGAAGCCGCCATGTCCAGTGCCGCCAGTTCGTCGCGAAGCGCCGTCACCTGGTAGACGTCACTGCCCCGGTACCACATGAGCTCCGTGGAGGTAGTGGAGCCGGCCTCGGAGCTCTCGGGGACGGAGACCGAGACCACCCCGCCGGTTGCCGCCGGCAGGGAATGCGAGACGAGCCAACCGGCCACTGTGGCGGCCGTGGTCACGGGCGCCTTCGCCCCGCCAACCCCGTCGACCTGGACCCGCCACTGGGCCGAGTGCCAGTTCAAGGCCACTCCCTGGGGGGTGGGGCAGGATGTGGCCCCGGTCGCTCCCGGCACCGTTGCCGCGCTGGACGGCCCGGCGCATGGTGCGAGGCCACTGGACTGCGAGCCCTGCACGTGCTCTGCGGCCACCGCCGGCGAAGAGGCCGGTATCGTCGAGAAGCTCCCGAGGTCAGAGGACTGGCGGGCGGCCACCGCGGCCAGTTGGGGGCTGTTCACCGGGACGGGCTTGTCGGTGGCCACGAGCGTGACCGAGTAGGTGCCGCCCAGGCCCGTCGCCTCGGCTGAGACGTACCCAGGCGCCGCAGGCAGGGCGTCGGGAGCCTCGAGGCCGGGTGGGCGCGGCTGTATGGTCTGCATCGCCTGGTCGATCACGGGGGCGAACGCCGGGGGAGGGGCGGTGCTCGTCGTCGTGCTCACCGTCGTGGTGGTCGTCGGCTCGGACCGGGACGTCGAGGTGGCGAGGACCGAGGTAGTGGTGGTGCCGAGCGACGTCGTCGCGGCGACGCCGGCGGTGACAGGCGGGGCCGAAGACGTCGTCGAGGCCGGTGCTGAGGCCGGTGCTGAGGCCCGGTGCACGCCGGCGCCGCAGGCGCTCGCCAGCAACCCGACGGTGCCTGACGCCAGGCACAGCCGCACTGCCGGGGCCCATCGCGTTCTCATTGCCCCATTAGACACGGCTGGCAGAGCGCTGCGGGCGTATGGTCAGCCGGGCTGCAGGGCAGGTCACCTCCGACGGGTCAGCAGGAATAGTCGCCGTCGAAACGGCCGGCTGCCCGCTGCACCATCGTCACCGGGCCACCGGCGAAACTGCGTACTCTGCACCAGCGGCCGGGAGTCCGGGTAGCGATGCCCGTCGGGTACCAGGCGACCGTACCCGGCACGTAGCCCCCGGTGATCACGCCCCACTGGTAGTTGGTCGAGTAAACAGCCGGGTTTAGGCGGTCCGCCCTCAGGGCGGCCACGGCTCCGGCCACGACCCGGGCGTTGGCAGCCTGCGATGACGACCAGTAGGAGGCGGTTTCCACGTCCAGCCACCAGGTACGGCTATGAGCGCCTCGGAAGGCCGCCGAGTGCACCGAGTACTGGGCCGTGTTGTAACCGTAGTTGTAGGACTCGCAAAAGAGCCGGCCGGCGCGGCAATGCCCGGCCGGACCGTTCGACCACTGAGACGAGTTCGCTCCCTGGGGCGAGTTGAGGTTGATGTAGGTGGTCAGGTTGTGGCCTGCCCACCGGGCCTCGCGCTCGAAACAGGGGTTGCCCGAGAAGGCGTACCCACCGTTGACGCCCACTATGGCCACGGCGGCCGAAGGGGGAAGGGCCCGCCCGCACTGCGGCCACGAGACGTCGTAGCCGGTGGCACCCGGGCGGTAACTGCGGTGTGCCCCTATCACGGGTACTGGTACCGGAACGGGGGCCGGGGCCGGGGCCCGGTGGGGGGTGGTACCCGTCCTCGGAGGGACGGTCGTAGTCGTAGTCGTCGTCGTCGTGGGGCCGCCGGGGCCGAAGGCACCAGTGGCCTGGCCCCGGGAGCCGGGGGCAATGGCCATGGCGACGACCCTCTGGCCGGCCGGGACCGCCCGGTAGGCCGAGCCGGCATAGCGGGCGTCGCCGAAGGTGATGACGCCGCCGTCTGCGCCCAGGAGCCAGAAGCCCTGACCGCGCGGCGCGCTCCGGATGGCTACGACCCGACCGGCGAGGTCCAGGTTCGCCGCCGACCCGAGGTTGGACGC
>JAKACE010000424.1 GCA_021821705.1 Actinomycetes bacterium
CCCCGCCGCGCAGGCCTACGTACTGCGGATGGCGAACGAAGGTCAGCACCAGCCCAGCCAGGACCAATGCGACCGAGACGGCAACCCCGGCCCGCAGGACCAGGCTGATCACCAGCTCGAGGTGTCTTTGTGCGCTGTCTTCGGGTGGCGAACCGCCATGTCGGGCGACGCCTCGCTGCCCGACGCCCCGCTTGTCCTGCAGCCCCAGCATCACACCAGCCCTCTCTGCAGCATTTGCACTGCGATCACGGCCAGCACGACCACGAATGCCATCCGTACGCTCGTGCTCGTCATCCGGCCCAGCAACCGGCTGCCGAACAGGGCGCCCCCCAGCACGCCGGCGGCTACCGGAGCAGCCAGCAACGGGTCGATCTGGCCCCTGGCGAAGTACACCCCGGCGCTCGCCGCTGCCGTAACGCCGATCATGAAGTTGCTCGTCGCCGTCGACACCTTTATCGGCAGGTGCATGGCCAGGTCCATGGCCGGGACCTTGAGGGCGCCCGATCCGATACCGAGCAGGGCGCTCACCATCCCTGCCATGTACATGAGAGAGAGGCCTGATTTGGTGCCCGTGACCTTGTACGGCACCTCTCGCTGTTCGACCTCGTCGTAGTAGGACCCGTGGAGGTTGAAGTAGTTCGCCATCCGGTCGCGCGAGACGTCAAGCAGCGGAGCGCTGCGACGCTTGCGGAACATGGCGTAGGCCGAATAGCCCAGCACGAGGCCGAAAAGTACGAACAGGGCGCGAGCGGGGAGAACGGTCGTCAGATAGGCACCGCTGACAGCCCCGGTGACGGTGGCTATTTCGAGGAACATGCCCGCACGCAGGTTCGTCATGCGCTCGCGGACATAGGCGGCGCCGGCCCCGCTCGAGGTGGCTATGACCGAAACGATCGATGCTCCGATCGCAAAGCGGATGTCGACGTGCAGCAGCAGCGTCAGTACCGGCACGATCACAACCCCCCCGCCCAGGCCCACGAGGGAGCCGAGGACGCCGGCCGCTACGGACACGAGCAGCACAACGATGACGAGATCGAGCGGCGTCATGGTCCGATTGTACGGACAACCGTTTGACCGTGCCAGTCATGTGACGAACATCACTATCACTCCTGCCGCCCCGGTGCACCAGCGTCGGGTGAGGCGGCACGAGCGACGAGCCACCGATGGACCGTACCGGTGTGCAGGCGGCGGCCGGGTGGGGACGACCCGACCGCCGCCGGCGACCTCAGCCCCCTATGGAGCAGGGGACGTTGTAGGGGTCCTGGTTGAGGCAGATGGCCACGGGGTCGCCGTACATGCCCACCGACGGCAGGGCGCGGCCTTGGAAGTCGAACAGCGTCTCGTTGTCGTCGGGGGTACCCGGCGGGGAGGCGTCCGGTGCCCAGGAGACACCCGGGATCCATTCCGGCTCCCAGTAGAACATCCCGGCCCCGAGGCCGTGTGGGACCGCCGCGAGCACGGATAGCTCGTCGTTAAGGAACGACAGCTGGCCACCGGGACTCGCAGGGTAGCCGTCGATCAGCTGGCTGGCCTGCCACGTGCTGTTGCCGAGCGCATCGCCGTTGGCGAGAGTCCAGGCGTACTCGGTCTCAGCTATGACTATCGGCTTGCCGAAGCGGGCAGCCAGCTCGTCCACGTTGGCCCGCATCGCCGAAAGCGAGCCCTGATAGATGGGGTAGTACGAGAGAGCTATCACATCAAAGGGCACGCCCTGCGCCTCCAGGTTCGAGTAGAAGGCCTGTGCCTGGGCGTTGTTGCCCCCGAGGTCGGTGTGGATGGCGACGAGCAGCTTGTGACCAGCAGGGTTGCCCGCCCGGGCGCCCGCCACGCCGGCATCGAGCAGCTGGGCGAAGTTGGCCCAACCCATGGCGGTGGTATTGCTGGTCCACACGAGGCCGCCCACGCCCGGGCCGTTGCAGCCGAAATCAGCCCAGGAACCCGACGTGGACGGCGCCCAGAGCATGCCCTTGGTCACCTCGTTGCCGATCGAGACCATGTCCACCGGGGTCCCCTGGGCGGCGAAGGCGGCGATCACGTCCCTGGTATAGGAACGCACCTTCGCCGTGAGGCCGGCCAGGTCTGTCGGCCATCCCGCAGGGATGCACTGCTTTCCGGGGTCCGCCCAGAAGTCGGAGTAGTGGATGTCCAGGAACAGTTTGAGGCCGGCCCTGCGCAGCTCCCGCGCGTAAGCAAGGTCCGTGGCCAGGTCGCTGTAGCCCTGGGGGGGGTTGACCCAGAGCCGCAGACGTGCCCAGCCGGCGCCGTTGCGCGCCATGATCTCGGCGGGGTCGGCGGGGACGCCGTTCTGGGTGAACACGGCGCCCGCTGCCAGTTCCTGCGGGGCGAACGACAGGTCTGCGCCGAGCATCATCGACGAGGCGGCAGGGTCCGGGCCCAGTAGTCGCACCTCGCCGACACACACCGGCGCCGACCCACTGTCCCACACGGTGAGCTGGGCGTAGCGCACCGGCACCGTGGGAAGCGTTGCTCCTGATGAGCCGAGCAGGCCGGGACCGGGCCCGCGTCCGGCACCCGCCGGCGCTGCCAGTGGTACGTACAGCGGCTGGCCCGGCTCCAGGGCGATGTCCCTGGCCTGGGCTAGAGCCTGCCACTGGCCGGGCTGGGTCGCCACCGAGATCGAGGCGCTGGCGTAGGAGCTGGCGTTGTCGAGGGTTATCCCGATGCCGTCGAGCTGGCGTACCTGGCCGAGGTCCACGGTGAGAGTGTCCGGCCAAGATGCTGTGCACCAGGAGGTGGCGGCATCGCCGTCGACAGCGTTGGAGGCGGGCGCCGAGGGCTGAGAGGTGCTGGCCGTCGCCTGGCCCGAGAGCGCCCAGTCGACGCTGGGGACGCCAGTGGCACCCGGGCCGGGCCCGGCAAAGGCATCAGTGCCAACACCCGTCGCCGGCACCGTAGCCAGCGGAACCGCCGGCCTGGCCACCGCAGGAGCCGCGGTCATTACAAGGGTCACAGCAGAGGCGGCCGCTGCCGCCCACGTGAGCCGTCTGGTGGGGCGCCCCCACAGCGGGCGCGCCAAGCTAGGGACTGGGTGCACCTTTACC
>JAKACE010000425.1 GCA_021821705.1 Actinomycetes bacterium
ACGACCTCGAGGCCGGGCACGCCGGCGAGGCGCCGCTCTACCAGGTCCGCCAGCTGTCCCTCCTGCAAGGAGACAGAGGGCACGCTAACCAGTTCGGCCGCCAACGCCAGCAGGTCCCCCATCAGACCAGGTCCCCCATCAGAAACCGACGCCGTGCTCGCGCAGGACCTGCTCGAGCTGGGCGGAGCTATGCCGCCTGCCCACTTCCAGCCGCCTGACGATGAGCACGCAAGGCAGCCCGAAAGTCCCACCGGCATAGGTCCTGGACCGGCTGGCCCCGACGCCGACGCTCCAGGGGGGCACCACCCCCCTCGACAACTCCTCGCCGGTCTCTGCGTCGATGACGGGTATGCCGGGGTTGAGGATGCAGCCTTCGCCGAGCACTGCGCCATCGCCCACCCGGGCGCCCTGGGTGATCATGCAGCGACTGCCTATCAGGGCGTCGTCACCGACCACGACGGGCGCCGCCTGGGGCGGTTCGAGCACGCCACCGATGCCGACACCGCCGGAAAGGTGCACCCGGGATCCGATCTGGGCGCAGCTGCCGACCGTCGCCCAGGTGTCGACCATCGTCCCAGGGCCGACGTAGGCTCCGATGTTCACGTAACTGGGCATGAGGACGGCCCCCCGACCGATGAAGCTGCCCCACCGCGCCGACGCCCCCGGCACGGCGCGCACCCCAGCGGCCTGGTAACCACGCTTGAGCGGCAACCTGTCCGCGTACTCGAACGGGCCCAGCTCGGTCACCTCGATGGCCGTCACCTTGAACAGCAGGAGGACCGCCTGCTTGAGCCATTGGTGCACCACGACGTCGCCGTCCGCCCCCAGCTCCGCCACCCTTGCCTCGCCTCGGTCGAGGAGGCCGACCGCTTCGCGTACCACGGCTGCCTCCTCGATGCTCTGGGGGCCGATCTCGTCCCGGCGCTCCCAGATTGCCTCTATCTGCTGCTTCAGTTCCACAGTCGCAAGAGGCTAGCTTCCCGCCTCAGGCGCCCACCCGACCGGCCACCAGTTCCAGACGGTCCATCGGCGCCACAGCGGCCACGCGCACGTGCCCGGCCCCGGCCCGGCCGTAGAACTCGCCCGGCGAGACGATGAGACCGGCCTCCCTGGCCAGGCGTTCCGTGAGGCCCCACGCGTCTGCCCCCGGGGCCGGTGCCCACAGGTAGATGCCGCCCTCGGGCATAGGCGCCTCGACTCCTACGGCTGCCATGATGCTACGCAATCTCGTCAGACGCTCGAGGTAGCGCGAACGCTGGAGGTCGGCGTGGGCCTGGTCTGCCAGAGCGGCGGTGCCCGCACGCTGAGCCGGGCCCGGGACCATGAAGCCGGCGTGCTGGCGTACCTGCCTCAGGTACCCGACCAGTGCCGGGTCGCCGCTGTACCATCCGAAACGGAGCCCGGCCAGGTTGCTGCGCTTCGACAGTGAGTGCACCGCCAGGACCCCTTGCATACCCCGGGGCCCGGCGCCATGTCCGAGCACTGAGCGCGCCGGCCCCTGCCAGGTGTGCTCCGCATAGCACTCGTCGCTGGCAACGAGCACGGACCGGTCCCGGCCCCAGGCGGCCACGGCGGCCAGGTCGTCCAGCTGACCGGCAGGGTTCCCCGGGCTGTTGACCCAGAGGACCAAAGCCCGGCGGGCGTCGTCGTCGCTGATCGCGTCCGGGCCCAGGCGGAGGCGGAAGTTTTCGTCGACGGGCACCGCCACCGGCCGCAGGCCCGCCAGAAGAGCTCCCATCTCGTAGGTGGGGTACGAAAGCTCCGGGTAAAGCACGGTGTCACGAGACGGGTCGCGCAGGTGAAGCCACGCCGGCAGCCCCGCAACGAACTCTTTGGTCCCGATGCACAGGGCAACGTCGTCCGCCCCTACAGGCGCCCCGAGCCGGCCCACCATCCAATCGGCGACGGCCTGCCGGGCCACCGGCCAGCCGGCAGACGACGGGTAACCTCGGGCCGCCCCGCCCTCATCCCCGCGGGCGAGGGCGTCGAGCACGGCGCCGGACGGCGGGTCGCACGGGCTGCCGACGGAGAGGTCGACGGCACCGCCTTCGAGGGTGGCGGCCACCTGCCGCAGGGCGTCGAGCCGTTCGTAGGGGTACGGCGGGGGCACGAAGCCCGGCGGTTTGCTCATTGGGGTTCATCGCTCCGATCGCCCTCGTTGGCCCTGTGGTGGCCGGCACCGGTCGTGGCGAGGCCCGGCCCGTCCCAAGAGCTGTCGCTCAGGTAGGGGGCGAAGCGTGCCAGGGCGGCTGCGGGCAATTTAGCCCGTACCAGCGTCGCTCCCTCCCCCTGCGCCGTCGACATGACCTGTCCCTCGCGGTGCAGGGCGGCGAGCACGTCACCGCGGCTGAACGGCACAGCCACCTCCACGACCACACTCGTCAGCCGGAGCTGGTGGGCCACGGCGGCCAACAACGACTCCGTCCCCTCGCCGCTGATGGCCGAAACCACCACCGCCCCCGGCCACCGTGCCGCCAGCTCGGCTGCACCGGCCGGGGCCAGGTCCGCCTTGTTGAGCACCAGTAGCTCGGGGATGTCGGCTGCGCCTATCTCCCCCAGGACCGAGCGCACGGCCTCGATCTGGCCCTCGGGCTCGGGTGCCGAGCAGTCCACGACGTGCAGCAGGAGGTCGGCCTCCCGTACGACCTCGAGGGTGCTGCGGAACGCCTCGACGAGCTGGTGCGGCAATTTGCGCACGAAACCGACCGTGTCCGAGATGAGCACGGGCTCCCCGCCGGGCAACGAGAACCGGCGTGTACGGGGGTCCAGGGTGGCGAAGAGCCGGTCGTCCGCCACGACACCTGCCCCCGTCAGGAGGTTGAGCAGGGTCGACTTCCCGGCATTGGTGTAGCCCACCACCGACACCGACGCCAGGCGGCTGCGGTGGCGAGCCTTGCGTTGCAGGCGCCTGCGCCTTCCCAGCTCCTCGAGCTCGACCTCGAGCTTGTGCACCCTGCGCACGAGGCGCCGCCTGTCCACTTCGAGCTGGGTCTCGCCCGGGCCCCGGGTGCCGATGCGCCCCGCCTGCTGCGACAGGGCCACGCCCCGCCCTCGCAGG
>JAKACE010000426.1 GCA_021821705.1 Actinomycetes bacterium
CACGGGGATAGCCGGCCTTGGCTGGTCCACAAGGGTGCTCGACATAAAGGTGCTGGCTGACAACGGTTTCGGGACCACCACTGACGAAGCGACCGGGATCTACGACGCCGTCAGCGCCGGGGCCCGGGTCATAAACCTGTCCCTCACCAGCGAGCCGTGCAGCGTTGCCCCGGGCAACTGCGGCCCCAATGCCGACGAGGAGGCGGCCGTTGCCTACGCCATCGCCCACGGAGTGGTGGTCGTGGCTGCGGCGGGCAACGCTCAGCCCGGGGCCGGGCCTTCGACCGAGCCGCTCTACCCGGCGTCTTACCCCGGCGTCCTATCGGTGGCGGCGGCGACCGACCAGGGCCAGGTGAACCCTCAGGGCGGTGGCGCCTACCTGGACTTCTCCGAGTACGGCAATGCAGCCAACATCGCAGCGCCCGGGATAGACGTCCTGTCCACCTGGTATGACGGCAACTACGCCGTCGAGAGCGGTACATCCTTTGCTGCGCCCCACGTAGCGGCAGCAGCAGCGCTGGTCATGGCTGCCGCGCCCTGGTTGTCGGGCCCGCAGGTGGCGACGCTGCTGCGCCGGACTGCCATCGCCTTGACGCCTGGAGGCACCCGTATCGACGGCGGCTTCCT
Source organism: Actinomycetes bacterium (assembly GCA_021821705.1). Lineage (GTDB taxonomy): Bacteria > Actinomycetota > Acidimicrobiia > Acidimicrobiales > Palsa-688 > JAJZMF01. The sequence goes on from JAKACE010000426.1 coordinate 628, forward strand.
CGACGTCGGCGCCGCCGTCAGCGCTGCGGTACGGCGGTCGCGCACCGCCCTCGACGGCTACGAGCTGGTCGGCAGGGACGGGAGCGTCTACAGCGCCGGTGTGGCGGCTGACGAAGGCTCCCTTGGCGGGCATCACCTCTCTGCCCCCATCGTCTCGGCGGCGGAGGCCCCCGGCGGCCTCGGTTACTGGTTGGCGGCGGCCGACGGCGGTGTGTTCGCCTTCGGGGCGACCCGCTTCTACGGGTCGGCGGCGGGCCGCCACCTGCGCTCGCCCATCGTGGCGATAGCGCCGACACCCGACGGGCGGGGGTACTGGCTGGCGGCGCGAAATGGGGACGTGCTCGCCTTCGGTGACGCCCACCGGTACAAGCTCCACGGAGCTGCGTCGTTGCGCGGGCCTGTCGTGGGCATGGCCGTGACGCCCGGGGGCACTGGCTACTGGCTCGTCACGTCGACGGGCGAGGTTTACTCGTTTGGCCATGCCGGGTGGTTCGGGCCGGACCGGCCGCTCCGGCTACGCCAGCCCGTGGTCGGCATGGCACCGACAGCCGACGGGCGGGGCTACTGGCTCGCGGCTCGGGACGGTGGCGTGTTCGCCTTCGGCGATGCCACGTTCCACGGTGCCGCCGTACACGCCAAACCCTTCCAACCCATCGTCGGGATCGCTCCGGCACCCGACGGGCAGGGCTACTGGTTGGCGGGGGTCGAGGGGAGGGTGCTCCAATATGGCGGCGCCCCCTTCGAGCACACTGCTCCGGATGGCCCGGTACAGGCACCGATCACGGCCATCGCTTCCTGAAGCTCTCAATTTTCGGCTTCCCTCTGCCGAGAACCATCCCGTACTGCTTCCAGGGACGTCCACCACCCCGGGCGGGCGCGACGGCCGGAGCGCGCCCGCAGCGGTGGCCGGCGCTGCTGGGAGCGCCGGGACGGGTAAGGCTCGAGGACAAGGGGCCCGAGCGGGGTGCAGGAGAGGCAAGTGTCAGTCGAATTGGCCCAGTGGTGGCACAGACGGTGGGTGCGCCGGGCGGTGCAGGCCGGCACACGATTTGTCGTCGTCCTCAGCGCCACGGCGACCGGCCTCGGCCTGACCGGCGGCGCCGGCGCTTCTGCAACCGGGCTGCAGCTGGTGGTGAACGGCTTCGGGTTCGGTCACGGGCGGGGGATGGGGCAGTGGGGAGCGTACGGTTACGCGTCCGAGTACGGCTGGAGTTACGGCCAGATACTGAGCCACTACTACGGTGGGACGACTCTGGGCACGTTGCCCGGGCAGGAGCCTGACATAGACGTCCTGGTCACGGAGCTAAGCGGGCACAACACCGTTGCCACCGCCCCGGGTGGGGGGCAGTTGGTCGCCAGTCTCTCTGGAGGCGCGGTGGTGGAGGCGCCTGCCCTGGAGGTAAGGCGTTCAGGGGCTACGGAGGCGGTGTACGCCGGCTCAGGTTGCACGGGGCCATGGCGGCAGGTCGGCACCAGCACCGGTGACGTCACGATTGCCTCGGCACTGCCCGGAGGCTCGGCCGCGCCAGCCGGGGTCGCCGCCTCCGAGGTGACGCTGTGCCTGCCCGGCCTGGGTGAGCGGACCTACCAGGGGCAGGTGGTGTCCGGCACGGACGGCAGGACCTACAACGATGTGGGCCTGGAGGACTACGTGGACGGCGTCGTCCCGGCGGAGTCACCTGTCTACTGGGCCTCGTCCGGCGGAGCTGCTGCACTCGAGGCCCAAGCGGTGGCTGCGAGGAGCTTCGCCCTTGCGTACGTGGCCCACGCTGGGGCGATCTGCGACAGCGCGATGTGCCAGGTGTACACCGGCCTTCCCGACCAGTGGGGACCGACAGCGGACGCCGAGGTCTCGGCCACTGCCGGCCAGGTCCTCTACTGCGATGCAGGTAGTACGTGCGGACCTGCCGGCGCCGTGGCGCTGGCAGAGTACTCGGCGTCGACCGGCGGGTACAGCGCCGGCGGGGAGTTCCCGGCGGTCGCCGACCTCGGTGACTCCGTGGCCGCGAACCCCAACCACACCTGGTCCGTCTCCGTGCCCCTGAGTGCTGTTCAGGCTCGGTTCCCCGGGCTGGGCCCGGTGACGTCAGTGACCGTGACGGAGCGCAACGGCCTCGGTCAGATCGGTGGCCGGGCCGCTTTGGTCGAGGTCACCGGCTCCAAGGGCTCGGCCGTGGTGACGGGTAGCCGGTTCGCGTCCGCCCTGGGTCTGCGAAGCAACTGGTTCGCTCTTTCGCTCGGCGGCACACCGCCGTCCGGCGCCACGGCCACCACGGCACCTGCGTCCGGTACAACTGTGCCGGCCTCCACCACGACGGCCCCGGCGGGGCGCACCACGACGGCCCCGGCCTCCACCACGACGGCCCCGGCGGGCCGCACCACGACGGCCCCGGTCTCCACCACGACC
>JAKACE010000427.1 GCA_021821705.1 Actinomycetes bacterium
GGGTTGCCTCGTCCACGGGTACCACTATCACGGCTCCGGGGTGCCGGACTACGTCGCGTTGAAAACGCGTGCCCCCAGGGCCCTCGAAGGTGGCCAGGCAGACACGCAGCAGCGAGGAGCTGTATACCTGCTCCTCTGAGACAGGGCGGAACTTGTCAGAGGGCAATCGGGGCCCCCTCCTTGTCCGCCGCCTCCGACTGGTCCGAGCCCAGCATGTCCGGGTCGATCAGGTGGGGCCTGCGCCCCTCGGCTCGCGCCAACGACGCCCCGACCAGGGCCGTGAACAGCGGGTGAGGCCGGTCAGGACGGCTCTTGAACTCCGGGTGGGCCTGGGTGCCCACCCAGAACGGATGACCCGGCAGCTCGATCATCTCCACCAGCCGCCCGTCCGGTGACTCGCCTGAGCACCCCAAGCCGGCCTGCTCCAACCGGCTGCGGTAGCGGGGGTTGACCTCGTAGCGGTGGCGATGGCGCTCGAACACCAGCTCTGCCCCGTATATCTGGGCAGCCTGGCTCCCGGGCCGCAGTTTCGCCGGGTAGGTGCCCAGGCGCATGGTGCCGCCGTAGTTGGACTGGCTGACGATCTCGCGCTGCTCGTCCATCAGGTCGATCACAAGGTGTGGGGACGTCTGAGAGAACTCGCGCGAGTCGGCTCGCTCGAGGCCGGCCACGTCACGGGCGAACTCGATGACCATCACCTGGAGCCCGAGGCAGAGGCCCAGGCAGGGCATCGAATGTTCGCGGGCCCAGCCGACGGCGGCGATCATGCCCTCGATGCCCCTCTCGCCGAAGCCACCGGGCACGATCATGCCGTCGAGGTCGCGGAGCCGGCCCTCCGCCATCAGGCCCTCCACCTCCTCTGCCTGCACCCAGTCGAGCTGGAGGCTGGCTCCGTGGGCGTAGCCGCCGTGGCGAAGGGCCTCGACCACGGACAGGTAGGCGTCGGGCAGGTTGACGTACTTGCCGATAAGGCCGATCCGTACGGGCTTGGACGCGGAACCGACCCGGCGCACGAGCTGGCGCCAATGAGCCAGGTCCACGTCGTGGACATGGGGCGGGCTGTCGCCGCCCGGCCGCGCTCCGATGTGCAGCAGTTGGCACACGTAGTCGTCCAGGCCCTCCTCGTGCAGTGACAGAGGTATCTCGTACAGGTGCGGGGCGTCGACGTTGGAGATGACCCCCTCTTCCGGCACGTCGCACAGCAAAGAGATCTTGGTCTTGAGGCTGGGCGGCAGCGGCCGGTCGCTACGCAGCACGATCACGTCGGGCTGGATGCCCCTGGAGCGCAGTTCCGTGACGGAGTGCTGGGTGGGCTTGGTCTTCTGCTCGCCGGAGGGCCCGAGATAGGGGACCAGGGTGACGTGGACATAGCAGACGTTGTCGCGCCCCACTTCCTTGCGGATCTGGCGCACCGCTTCCAGGAACGGGAGGATCTCGATGTCGCCGACGGTGCCGCCGATCTCGGTTATGACCACGTCGACGTCCTCGGTGCCGAGACGCCTTATGCGCAGCTTGATCTCGTCAGTTATGTGCGGTATGACCTGCACGGTCTTGCCCAGGTACTCGCCCCGGCGCTCCTTGCCTATAACGGCCTGGTAGATAGAGCCGGTGGTGGCGTTGGAATCGCGCGACAGGGCCTCGTCGATGAACCTTTCGTAGTGGCCGAGGTCAAGGTCGGTCTCGCCGCCGTCGTCGGTCACGAAGACCTCGCCGTGCTCGAACGGGTTCATGGTGCCCGGGTCCACGTTTATGTACGGGTCGAGCTTCTGCATCGTGACCCGCAGGCCGCGGCTCTTGAGCAGGCGGCCCAGGGAGGCGGCCGTCAGCCCCTTGCCCAGGGAGCTCGCTACGCCGCCCGTCACGAAGATGTGCTTGGCCAAGATCTCCTCCACGCTCGGCTGCTACGTCTGGCCGGTGGAGGTCGAACCGCAAAAGAGCCCTGCCTGGCTCCCGGGTCAGGCCCTCTCTCGTGGCCACCCCACCCTAGCTCAGGCAGTGCAAGCAGTGCGTGGACCGCTGCCCGTCGGCGCCGGGCCCAATGGGCCCGGCAGGCCACCCGTGCCGGCCCTGGGCGTTACGGCGGGCACCCGGTGCACTGGCGCTATGCGTAGGCGACGAAGGTGGAGCCGCCCGGAGGCGCAGGCGCCGCCGGCGCTGAGCCGTCCGAGTCCCCGTCGGCGCCTGTGGCCCCCAGCTTGGCCATGGCCTGGCTGACAGCCGCAGCGGCTTGAGAAGCAGCCGGGTTGGTGACGGCGGAAAGGTTCATCTTGCCCTCCTTGCGTGCCGGACGGCACGGGGAGTCAATCGGCAAGCACAGCGGCTCGCTTAGCCCGGCGCCCCCGAGGTCGGAAATCCCCGCACCGACCGGCCTGAGCCAGCAGCTCACGGGCGTGCGAGCGGGCCGTTGGGCTCTCGGGCTGGCCCGACAGCATGCGCGACAGCTCGGTCACCCGGTCCTCCCCGACAACCACAGTGGCCGTGGACACCGTCCTGGCGCCCGTGTCCACCTTGCGCACCGCGACCTGGGATCCGGCGAAGGCGGCTACCTGAGCCAGGTGGGTGACAACGATGACCTGGAAGCGCTGCGCCAGCCGGGACAGGGCGGCCCCGACGGCCAATGCCGCCTCTCCTCCGATGCCGGCGTCCACCTCGTCGAAGACCAGCGTGCCCGGCCCGGCGTCGCCCCCGCTCACCCGCCCCTCGAGCATTACCAGGCGCAGCGCCAGCATGGCCCGGGCCAGCTCACCGCCCGAGGCGGTGCGAGCCAACGGCTGCAGCGGCTCACCGGCGTTGGCTGAGAACATGAAGGTCACGTCGTCGGCGGCCATCGCCCTCAGCTCCCCGGGCGGTACAACCGCTGTTGCGGCGCTCGGAGCACCACCAGCGTCGCCCACGCCCGCCGGCTCGGCACCCGGACCGGGACCGGGACCGGGACCGAAATGTACCTCGAAGCGTGCCCTGGGCATGGCCAGTCGCCTCAGCTCCGACTCAACCGCCGAGGCGAACCCGGCGCCGGCTTCGCGCCGGCGCC
>JAKACE010000428.1 GCA_021821705.1 Actinomycetes bacterium
CCCTAGCGACACAGGCTCTCCCCGCACCAGCCCCCACAGCTGGTAGGTGCGTGAGGGTGCCAGGTTGGACAATGTCGAACCCACCCAGTAGGCGTCCAGGCTCCCGGTCGGGACAACGACCGTCGCCACTGTGGCGTGACCGGTGCTGCTCAGGGTCACCGTGCGGTGCGGCCCGGCTTGGGCCTGAGCGGCCAGGAGGCTTACGCCCTGCCTTGTCATCGCCGCCCTCACCTGGGAGACCTGGGAGCGCAACTGCCAGACCTGGACACCGAGGAAGATGGCGGCGGCAGCGGCAGCCGCCGCGACGAGGCCCCAGGCGTAACCACCACGGGAGCCCCGGCGCCGTGCGCTCATGGAGAGCACGGCGCCTGGAGGGCCCTCGTTGCGCGCGCCACCGCCCGGGAGGACAGCACCCCCGCCGGTGCCCGGGAGGACAGCACCCCCGCCGGTGCCCGGGAGGACGGGGACCGGCCCGGCCGGGCCGGCGCGCCTGGGGGTCGCTTCGATCGAGGCGGCGATCTTGTCCCACAGCCCCGGAGGTGGCTCTGCCGCTGACGTGCCCAGCATGGCGGCGGTCTCCTGGTGGGCCGCCACCTCCGCCCGGCAGCGTGGGCACTCTGCCATGTGGGTCTCGACCGCCCTGGTCTCCAGGTCGTCGGTGGCATGCAGTGCGTAGGCGCCGAGCAGCTGTTCCACTTCGTCGTGGATCATCTGTCCGCCCCCTGTGCCAGAGTGCCGAGCTCGCGCTGCATTCGTTTCAGCCCCGATCGGATGCGGCTCTTAACGGTGCCCTCGGGCTCATTCTGCAGCACGGCGACCTCCCGGTAGCTGTGGCCACCGAAATAGGCCAGCTCGATGGCCCGCCGCTCACCGTCGGGCAACTTGGCCACGGCTTGACGCACGCGTTCAGCGGTGGCGAAGTCCGCGACCTCCTGCTCCAGGTCGTAGCCATCCTCGGCCACGGCCGCGGCCCGCTGCTCGCGGGCACGCCTGCTCGTCTCGGAGCGCAGGATGTCGATGGCCCTGCCGTGAGCGACCGACATGAGGAACGTGCGCAGCGTCCCACGGGCAGGGTCGTAGCGCTCGGGCTCGCGCCAGAAGCGCACGAACACCTCCTGGGTCACCTCCTCGGCCAGAGCAAGGTCGAACAGCAGCCTCTTGGCCAGACCGAAAACGGCTCCCGAATGGCGCCGGTAGATCTCGGCCAGCGCGGGTTCGTGCCAACGGGCGACAGCCATGGCAAGGCTGGCGTCGCCCGCGGTCGTGAGCTCCGTTGTCACCACCGGGTATACGGGGCCGCCGTCGGCGGTGGATGAAGCGTCGTCCACGCCCACAGTCTGGCCGCAAGTAGGGCAGACTGTGGCCATGCGGGCCATCGTTGTGAGCAAACCCGGCGAATTCGGTCTGGAGCAGGTTGACGACCCGGCTCCCGGTCCCGACGAGGTCGTGGTAAAGGTCGGGTGCTGCGGTATATGCGGTACGGACTTGCACATCGTCGACGGAGAGTTCCCGCCGACCCCTTACCCGATCACGCCGGGCCATGAGTTTGCCGGGGAGGTTGTCGCCCTCGGCAGCCGGGCGGGCGAGCACTCCGGTTGGCTCCGGGAGGGGCTCATGGTCGCGGTCGACCCCTCCCTCTTCTGCGGCCGTTGCCGCTTCTGCCGCGTGGGCCGGGGGAACCTGTGCGAGCACTGGGGCGCGACGGGCGACACCGTAGCCGGGGCGTTCGCGGAGTACGTCAGCGTGCCCGCCGCCAATGTCTACCGGCTGCCAGAGGGTGTGACGGCCCAGCAAGGCGCCATGGTGGAACCCCTCTCGTGCGCCGTTCACGGCCTGGACCGGCTCGGCCCGGTGATGGGTGACAGGGTGTTGCTGAGCGGAGCCGGGACCATGGGCCTGCTGCTACAACAACTGCTTTCAAGGGCGGGGGCGTCGGAGGTCGTGGTGGTCGACCGGTCGGCTGACAGGCTGGAGACGGCTACCCGGCTGGGCGCAGGGGCCACCGCCACCTCGGTCGAGGACCTCGACGGCGAAGTGTTCGACATCGCCGTGGACGCCACCGGGGTGGCGGCGGTCCTCCAGGCGCTCCCTGACCGGCTCGACCGGGGCGGGCGCCTCATGGTGTTCGGTGTGGCCCCGGCGGCGGCGACGCTCGCCCTGTCGCCGTTCAGGATCTACAACGACGAGATCGTCGTCCTCGGCTCGATGGCTGTCCTGCACAGCTTCGGCCCCGCTGTCGACCTGGTGGCTCGGGGCGCTGTCGACTTCGGTCCCATGCTCTCAGCCCCGCTGGCGCTCGAGAGCTTCGCTGAAGCCTTGGCCCGTGTGCGGGCCGGGGAGGGCATCAAGACCCACGTCGCCCCCTGAGGGCCAAGTGGGCTCCGGCCCGGCCGCTGGCGCCGAGGCCATGCTTCACAGCGGCCAGTTGAGCACACCGTCCACGAGGGCGCCGAGGAGGCCCCCGGCCTGGTGGTACGGGCGTCCCGTGGCTTCGTCCTCTGGTTGGGCGATGACCACGACTTTTGTCGGGGGGTGCAGCGCCGCCCCGCAGTAAGCGCACTTGTCGTCCGAGGCGGTTTGCACCGGAGCGCCGCACTGGGGGCAGTGCAGGGTCGCCGACGCCAGGCTGGTCGAGTCGGTCATCTTCTTGACCTCTACCTGCGCCGCCGCCTGCCTGTCGAGCCAGACCGCCTCGCACAGTTTGCAGACTGCGGCCGTCCCGCTTGCCACGGCCTTGTCCTGCATCGGCCGCGTGCAGAAGGGGCACCGGAGGTTGCCGGGCCCAGTGCCCTGAGGGTCCTCGAACCAGAGCAGTTTCGCCGTATCGGGCGAAAGGGCCCGAAGGACGGCGATCATCAGGACATGGCCGCCGCAGCTCTGGCACAGGTACTGGCGCCGGCCCTCCAGGGGGCTGGACAGCAGTTGGCCGGAGCAATCGGGGCACAGGTAGCCGTCACCCTCCATGGTGCAGGTATCGGCCGGCCGGGGCTACCGCCTGAGGCGTAGGACAAGCGGTGCGCCCCCGTTAGG
>JAKACE010000429.1 GCA_021821705.1 Actinomycetes bacterium
ACGAACGGTGCCACCGGCTGCGAGCGCCTCAACCATGCGCCTGCGGGCCGTCAGCGCGCCTTGCACCCCCACCGGCCCGACAGTAGACGAACCGGCCGCCAGGCAAGAGCGACGCCGCCTCCAGGGCGGCCTGAGCCGCAGCGCCCAGGGTAGACCGAGCCGCAGCGCCCAGGGTGGACCGAGCCGCAGCGCCCAGGGTGGACCGAGCCGCAGCGCGACGGGGCTGCGAGCGGTAGATGCCGAAGGGCGCCGCCGGGGGACCTTCACATCCGCCGGCGGGTTGCCGATTGGACATGGGGCCACCCTGGCCCGGGCCATCCCAGGAGGAACGATGTACCGGTTGGTAACCCGAAGCGATTTCGACGGGCTGGTATGCGCCATGTTGCTCAAGCAGGCCAACCTTATCGACGACATCGCCTTCGTCCACCCCAAGGACGTCCAGGACGGGGCGGTGCCGATAACGGAGCGCGACATCACCACCAACCTCCCCTACAGCCCGGGGGCTCACCTCGTGTTCGACCATCACGCCAGCGAGGTGTCGAGGAACGGCGCCGACCACCCCAACTACGTGATCGACGACCGAGCGCCATCGGCGGCGCGAGTCGTCTACGAGTACTACGGGGGCACCGCTGCGTTCCCCGGTATCAGCCCTGACCTGATGACGGCGGTGGACCAGGCTGACTCGGCGGACTACCAGGTGGACGACATCCTGGAACCCAAAGGGTGGGCACTGCTCAACTTCCTGATGGACCCCAGGACCGGTTTGGGGCGGTTCCACCACTTCAGGGTCTCCAACTACGAGCTGATGATGCAGCTCATCGACTACTGCCTGGAGCACCCGGTAGAACAGGTGCTGGGCCTGCCCGACGTCGCCGAGCGCGTCACGTTGTACCGGCAGCAGTCCGAGCTGTTCAGAGCCCAGTTGGGGCGCTGCACGACGGTCCGGGGGGAGGTGGCCGTAGTCGACCTGCGCGAGGAGGAGACCATCTATGCCGGTAACCGCTTCATGGTCTACGCCCTCCACCCGGAGGCGACCGTTTCCGTGCACGTCATCTGGGGCCGCCAGAAGCAGAACACCGTGCTGGCCGTGGGCAAGTCGATCCTCAATCGGACCAACAGCGTCGACATCGGCGGGTTGATGCTGGCCTACGGCGGTGGGGGCCACCGCAACGCAGGCACCTGCCAGGTGCCCCATGAGCAGGCGGCCCGCTCGCTGGACGAGATCGTCAGCGCCCTCAACCCGGCCCCCGTCAGCCCCCGGGACTGAGGTGAGGCCCTTCGGTCAGGGCGGTACCTGCGTGGCCGTTGAGGCCCCATTAGGGTAAGCCCCGACGCCGGGTGGCACGGTGCCGCCGGGCAGTTGGGAGGCGAGAGCGTCGTGCGCCCAGGAGACTGCTGCCGCGAGGAGCGCTACGGCCTGGCCGGCCGTCCTCGGGGGAGCAGGTGACGACGGCTGCGGTCCCGGGCGATGGCGCGCCGGTGCCCGCCGGTGGCGTGGTCGTTGTCGGCTCCGTCAACGTCGACTACGTGATCTCCCTGGAGCGTGCTCCCGGGCGCGGTGAGACCGTGCTGGCGCGCGACCTGGAGGTGCTGGGTGGTGGCAAGGGGGCGAACCAGGCCCTTGCGGCGGCCCTCAGCGGCGCCAACGTCGAGCTCGTCGCCTGCGTCGGCGACGACGGCCTCGGGGCTCAGAGGACCTGGGAGCTGCAAGCCGGCGGGGTGGGTACCGGGCACGTCCGCCGAGCCGGCGGCAAGTTGACGGGGATGGCCTTCGTGCACCTCACACCCGACGGCGAGAACGACATAGTCGTGGCCCCGGGCGCCAACGCGCTGCTGTCGCCGGCCGACGTCGAAGCGGCCCGGGACCTGCTCTTGCCCGGCACGGTACTGCTCGGGCAGCTCGAGGTCCCTCTGGAGGCAACAGAGCGAGCCTTCGAGATCGCCGGGACGGGAGTCGTGACCATGCTCAACTGCTCGCCCTGGCGACCCCTGCCACCCGAGATGCTGGCCCGCGTGGACGTTCTGGTCGTGAACGAGCACGAAGCGCAAGCCCTCACGGGCGTGGCGGCGGGCACGCTGCAGGGGGCGACGGAAGCGGTGTCGGCTCTGGCCCGGCTGGGGCCGGGAAGGGTGGTCGTGACCCTGGGGGCGGCTGGAGCGGTCGTCTCGGCGGGTGGTCAGCCCGTCCACGTGCCGGCGCCCCCAGCCCGGGTTGTGGACACGACCGGGGCCGGTGACGCCTTCACGGGCGCCATGGCCGCCCGGTTGGCGGCGGGCGACGACCTCGTGGCCGCTGTCCGCTTCGGGGTTGCCGTGGGCTCGTCCACCACCGAGAGCATCGGGGCGAGGGCGGTCGTCCCGGCAGCGCTGCTGGCCCCGCTCGGCCCCCGCAGTGGGGTCGAGCCTCGCGTAGGGTGAGGGCGTGAGCGAGCGCCGGCTTTTCGGGCCACCCCGGCCGGCTTTCCTTTTCGACCTGGACGGTACGCTCGTCGACTCGGTGTACCAGCACGTCATGGCCTGGCGGGAGGCGCTGGTGGCTTGCGGTATCGAATTGTCCGTGTGGCGGGTCCACCGGCGTATCGGGATGAGCGGGGGTTTGTTCCTCAATGCTCTGCAGCGCGAGATCGGCCGGTCGCTCAGCCCACAGACCCTGGCCGAGCTGACCGAGCGCCACATGGAGGGTTACCTGCGCCGGGCGGCCGGCGTGGTGCCCCTGCCCGGGGCGCGCCAGTTGCTGGCCGCCTTGACCGCAAACGGGACGCGTTACGCCATTGCCACCAGCGGGACCAGGCAGGTGGCTCAGCCGGCGCTGGAAATGCTGGCTGTGGGCGACGGCGTCGCCGTCGTCACCCGGGACATGGTGGAGCGGGCCAAGCCCGATCCCGACCTGTTCCTGGCGGCGGCGCAGCGCATCGGTGTCGAGCCGTCCGCCAGCTTCGTCGTCGGGGACAGCGTGTGGGACCTCCTGGCAGCGCAACGAGCGGGCGCCCTCGGTATCGGCCTGCTCAGCGGCGGTTATGGCCCCGAGG
>JAKACE010000430.1 GCA_021821705.1 Actinomycetes bacterium
CGAGCGAGCAGCCCCCGCCGTGCCGGCGGGGCCGACCGGGCCGCCAGCGACCACGCCTTCCTGGCCGGGAACAGCCCCGGCGCTCACAGCCGGGCCTCTGCGCCCAGTGCGGCCGCAGCGATCACGCGTTCTTTGGAGAACTCCGCCCGCGCCAGGGTGGTGGCGATGCGCCCCCGGCGCATGACCACGATCCGGTCGCAGATGGTCAGGAGCTCTTCCAGCTCGGAGGATGCCACGAGAAGCGCCATGCCCTTCCTTCGTTGTTCGGCGATGAGTTTGTAGATCTCGGCCTTGGCCCCGACGTCCACGCCCCGGGTGGGCTCGTCCAGCAGCAGCAGGCGGGGGCCGACGGCCATCCACCGCCCGAACACCAGCCGCTGCTGGTTGCCCCCGGACAGGGACCGGGCGGTCTGCTCCGGGCTGCGGCAGCGAACGCTGGCCGCTGCCACGATGCCGGCCGCAGCGGCCCGGTCGCGCCGAGGCGTGAGCACCAGGCGGTGCCAGGCGACGCGGCGGGCGACCGCCAGGGTGGCGTTCCAGCGTATGGGTGAGTCGACCAGCAGCGCCTGGGTCTTGCGGTCCTCTGGTACCAGGCCGACGCCCGCTGCCACGGCGTCCCTGGTGCTGCGCGGAGAGTACCGGCCACCGTCAAGGCTCATCTCGCCCGATGTCGCCGCGATGGCGCCGGCGATGACGTGGAGCAGCCGGCTGCGCCCGGCGCCCATGAGCCCGGCCACGCCCACGACCTCACCGGCCCGCACCTCGAGGTCGACTGGTCCGAGGTTGGCGGCGCAAAGCGCCCGGGCCTGAAAAGCGGGGGTGCCGGCCGTGGTGCCGGCCCCCTGCAGGTGCAGCACCTCGAGCTCACGGCCGACCATGGCCCGCACCATGCGCGCCTCTGTCGCTTCCCCGGCGGCCATGTCCGCCACCACCCGGCCGTTGCGCAGCACCACCACCCGGTCGGCCACCGCCAGTACCTCGTGCATCCGATGGCCGACGAAGACAACGATGCCGCCATTTTCGGCGTGCCGGCGGGCGATCTCGAGCACCCGCTTCGACTCCGCCTCGGCCAGCGCCGAGGTCGGCTCGTCGAGTATCAGTACCACGGGCTCCTGGCCCAGGGCCTTGGCGATCTCGAGCAACTGGCGCTGCCCCACGGCCAAGAGGTCCACACGGCGCCGGGTGCTCACCTCCAAGCCGACCCGTCGCAGCATCCGGCGGGCCTCGGTGTCCAGGGCCTTGCGGTCGACAAGCACCCGCTTGCCGCCAGGGCGCTTGCCGAGCAGCAGGTTCTCGGCCACGCTCAACTGGCCGACCAGCGGGAACTCCTGGGACACCATGGCGACGCCCAAGCGCTGAGCCTCGAAGGGGCCGCCGTGCAGAACTCGGCCGCATACCGAGACGGTGCCCCGGTCCGCCCGCACGGCTCCGGACACGATGCCCATCATCGTGGACTTGCCTGCACCGTTCTCCCCGGCAAGTGCGACGACTTCGCCTCGCCGAAGGACGAGGTGAGCGACGTCGAGCACCACAGTGGAGCCGTACTGCTTGCGGACACCGGCGAGGACCAGGTCCTCACCGGCGCCCGCAGCCGCGGCCACCGTATGTCCGGGAGCCGCCATCTGCTAGTACTTGTTTATCTTGGCTTGGTAGGAGAGGTCGGCCGCCAGGTTGGCCTTGGTGAGAGTGCCCACTCCGGTGCTTATCTGGGCGGAGGTGCTGGCCGTTGCGGGGGCGGTCAGGTACGGTCGCATTATCCGTGCCACATTGGCCGTGCCCAGTACGTGCATGGCCGCCGTGACGTACGCGCCCAGGTAACCCTGCATGAAGGGTTGCTGGATTATCGAGGCGTATATGGCCCCATTGCGCAGGCCGGTGATCGTGCCCGGCTCGGTGTCGTCGGCGACAACCTCGATCTTGCCTATGTCGCCTTTTGCCCTCACAGCCACGGCTGCTGCCGGGCCGTCGTAGGAGTAGACGCCGTAGATGCCCTTGAGGTTGGCGTCGCTGGCGATCACGGTGTCGGCGTTGGCGGCGGCCTGCCCGGCTGCGCCGTTGTCGTTGGCGACGGTGACGACCTTTATGCCCGAACCGGCCAGGGCCGCCTTGAAGCCCTGGATCCGCTGCAGCGAGTTGGTGGCCGTGAGCGAGCCGGTCAGTATGGCCACATCGCCTCCGTGGGGCAGAGCCTTACGCATGGCCTCCCCGGCAGCCTGGCCGGCGGCGACGTTGGGGGTGCCGATGTAGACGAAGGTGTTGGCGTCCTTCCTCGGGACCGGTGAGTCGATGGCCACGACGTCGACACCCTTGGCCACCGCCTTGTTGATGATATTGCCCTCGGAGACGGGGTCGATCACAGAGGTGAAGTAGCCCGTCGCCCCCGTTGACGCCAGCGTCTCGTACTCGGACACCTGGGTCGTGAGCTGGCCCTGCGACGGTCCCTCGAAGTGCGCCGCTATGCCCAGCTCGTGCGCTGCCGCGGCGTCGCCGTCCTTGCCGGCCACCCAGTAGGTAGCCAGGATGTTCACCACTTCCCAAGTGTCGACGCCGCTCATGTTCTTGCCCTGCATCGCCCGGTGCAGAGCATTGCGCAAGCCGAACAGTTTGGAGTCGTCGAAGGTCGGCGGGTGCAGGCTCGAGGGTATGAGCGCCGCCTGGGCGTGCGAAGCGGGCGCGGCGGCGGCAGTCCCCGGCCCAGATAGGACGGCGGCGCTGCCGGCGAGGGCTACGGCCGTCAGCATGGCCGAGGTCTTGGCGCCTGGACGGCGCCGGTTCAGTTTGTTCACTGCTTTGCCTCCTGGAAATGTTGTGCTTGGCCGCTGGTGGCCAGGGTTTGTTGTGGTTGGCCGCCGACGGCCTGTGGTTTGCGGTGGTCGGCTGCCGGCGGTCAGCTGTCAGGTGGTCGCGGCGGCCCGGCCGCGAATTTACTTTGTCGCTGAAGCCAGCATTGCCGGCGCTCGCCAGATCCGTCAGTTTCTTGCCCGCGTCGATCCCGATGAGCGTGTGCTCCTGGTCGGCGACACCCGG
>JAKACE010000431.1 GCA_021821705.1 Actinomycetes bacterium
TCGACCCTTTCCAAGCCCATAGTCGGGGCCGCCGCCACCCCTGACGGGGGCGGGTACTGGTTGGCGGCCTCCAACGGTGGCGTCTACGTCTTCGGCGACGCCGTGTTCCGGGGCAGCGCCGGTGCGCTGCACCTGCACAAGCCCATAGTCGCGATGGCGGCCACGCCCGACGGCGCCGGCTACTGGCTGGTGGCGTCCGACGGAGGCATTTTCGCCTACGGTGACGCCAGGTTCTACGGCTCCACGGGAGCCATGCACCTCAACAAGCCGATCGTGGGCATCGCGCCGACGCCCGACGGCGCCGGCTACTGGCTGGTGGCGTCCGACGGAGGCATTTTCGCCTACGGTGACGCCAGGTTCTACGGCTCGACAGGCAAGATGAGGCTGGCGGAGCCCATCAGCGGCATCGCCCCGACGCCTGACGGCAGGGGCTACTGGCTGGCCGATCGCTCCGGTGCCGTCTACGCCTACGGCGACGCACCCACCCTGGCACCGCCCAAGGGCTCCAACGACCCGGCCGGCGTGGTTGCCATCGTGGCCACCCATTATTCGGTCGCCGGCACGACGCTGCCTGCTGTCACCACGACCACCACGGCGCCGGCGACGACGACCACGGCCAGGACCACGACCACACGTCCAGCGCCGGCCACCACCACCACGCCCACGACCGTTGTCGTCGGCCCGGGTTACCCCTACGTGCCCCGTTCCACGGGCTACGACGTGTCCTGGCCGCAGTGCTACCCCAAGGGGTCGGCCAGGACGCGGGCCCTGCCCTCGTCGCCCGCTTTCGCCGTCGTGGGAGTCAACAACGGCCACATCGACGACTTCAACCCCTGTTTCGTGGCCGAGGCCCAATGGGCAGGCAGCAACCTGTCCGTGTACGTGATCCTCCAGCCGGTACCGAACGCGACTTCGAGCCTGGAGACGACCGGTCCCGACGCCGCCTGTGCGCCGACCAGCGCCGTCTGCAAGGCCTACGACTGGGGCTACAACTACGCCGAGGCGGACGTGGCCTTCGTGAGGTCGAAGGGCTACCTGCCGCACCTGTGGTGGCTGGACATCGAGGTGGGGGAGGGCTGGACGACGACCGGGGCGGCGCAGCCGGCCAACGCAGCTGTCGTCCAGGGCGCCATGGACGCCGTCAGGGCGGCCGGCGACCAGCCCGGGGTGTACGGGACGTGGTTCCAGTGGGGGCTGATCACGGGCTCCTACATCCCCCCGGGCGGCGAGCCCATATGGGTGGCGGGGGCCCAGACCCTCTCGGGCGGCAACTACAGCGCCCAGTCGTACTGCCAGCGTGCCCTGCAGCCCGGTGACCCGACCACGCTGGCGTCGTCATCGCTCGGCTTCGCCGGTGGCGTCCCCTGGCTGGTGCAGTACGGTTACGGTCCTGGCAGCAACCCCATCGACCCTGATTACGCCTGCGGCTAGCGCCCCGCCGCGCGCCACGGCCCTGGCTCTTCAACCGGTGGGCACGGTCTCGCGCTGGCTCGCCCCGCTCTTCCCCGAGAGCGGCCCGTCGGGGCGCCCCCGGCTCGTAGTCGGCCTCGGTTACCTGGCGGGAGTGGCCGCCGTGGCCCTGCTGGCGATGGGCCGCCAGAGCGGCGTCCCGGCCTGGCGGACACTCTGGGCCGAGGACGGCTCCGTCTTCTACGGGCAGGCCGCCACCCATCCGTTCTGGCACACCCTCGTCACGTCCTACAACGGGTACCTGCAACTGGTGCCCAGGCTCGCCGGGGCGCTGGCCCGGCTGTTCCCGGTCGGAGACGCCGCCGCGGTGATGGCGTGGGGAGGTGCCCTGGGGCTCGGAATCCTGGTGGCGGCCGTGTTCCACATGTCGAGGGCGCATCTGCCCTCGCCCGGGGCTCGCTGCGTGCTCGGCCTGTCCATGGTGCTGCTGCCGGTGGCGGTGGTGGAGATGCTCGACAACTTCGTCAACCTGCCCTGGTGGATGTACTTCGCCGCCTTCTGGGCGCTGCTGTGGAGGCCACGGGGCTGGACCGGGCGGGCCGGTGCCTTCGGCCTGTGCGCGCTGGCGGCCGCCTCGGAGCCCCTGGTCGGCCTGCTCCTGCCCTTGGCTGGCGCCCGTGTACTGGCCCTCCCGCGCCGGCGGGAGAACAGCGCCGTGTGGGGGTTGATGGTCGGGCTGGCCTACCAGGGGGCGATCGTCCTGACTGCACCCCCTGGCCAGGGTTTCCCCGCCAGCGGGCTGGCCTCCACCGTGCCCGCCTTTTTCCTCCGGGTCGGGGTGGGATGGGTGGCCGGGCTGCGCGGCACCGACGGCCTGCTCGGGGTCAGCCGGCCGCTCGCCGAGCTGCTCGGCGCCCTGGTCATCGGGGCGGTGCTGGCGGCTGTAGCGGTCGCCGGCGGGGCTGTGGCCAGGCGCTTCGCCGCTGCCGTGGCAGTCCTGGCACCGCTCTGCTTCATCGTGCCGAGCTGGTTACGTGGGGCCGGGCCCATCGTGCGAGCCGCCTCGGTCGGCTTCGGCGGGCGCTACGCTGCGACCTCGATGCTCATGGTCGTGAGCGCCCTGCTCGTGGGGGCCTGCGGCGCAGGGGCAGTGCCGGGCCGGCAGGCTGGTCGCGGGCACAGGGGAGGGGGTCGCCACGCCCGGGCACGCCGCCCCCGCACGGGGTGGGTTGTGGCCTGCTGCCTGGTGCTGTTGCCGGCCTGGGCCCTGGACTACCGCGACTGGAACGGGCGCTCGGCCGGGCCGACCTGGGCGGCCCAGGTGGCGGCGGCCCGGGCTGCCTGTACGACGCCGGGCCACGCCCGGCTGGCCCGGCTGGAGACCGACCCGCCCGGGGTGTTCGTGGTCCTGCCCTGCAGCGTGGTGGCAGGGCCGGCCCGGGGATAGGCGCTTGGTCCGGAGCCGCAGGCGGTCCTGTCGGCGCCCCCCGTCCGCCTGGCGGGCCCGCCGGCCCCCCTGTAGAGTGCCGGTGCAGGTCAGAGTCGACGCGGGCGTGGCGAAACTGGCAGACGCGCCAGGTTTAGGTCCTGGTCCCGAGAG
>JAKACE010000432.1 GCA_021821705.1 Actinomycetes bacterium
GCGGAGCATTACTGAGAGCGCGTCGAGACAGTGGCGCGCAGCCTGCGCCAGGGTGGCCTGCCGGCGATCCGCGAGCTCCTATCGGGCGGTAGCCCCGCGGATGCCGGGTTCGTGGCCAAAACCGGATGAGGTCCGGCGCGCCGCCGTTATTGGCCCTCCGCTCCTGCCTGAGCGTAGGCACGCAGGACGTCCTCGACCATCTGCACGACGAGCTCCCGCGGCTCTAGCCGTAGCTGGCCGGTGACTGCCCGCTCGGCCAGGGTGGGGAGGAACTCACGCACCAACTCGGGGCAGCCGCTTTCCTCCACGAGCGCGAAGAGCTCGTCCACCTTGGCCACCAATGCAGGTTCGCTCCAGTAGTAACGGAGGCGGTCACTGAGGCTGAAGTGCCTGAGCCAGGCTTGTTCTGCGGCAGGCCCACGGTAGTGGGCCCGCCAGTGGCGGGGGTCGGCGAGCATGGCACGTTCGACCTCGCGCACCAGAGCGCGCTCAGCCCATTCGGGTCGGAGGGCACCGGCGATGCGGTCCAGGCCGTACAGCGCCTGGCGCATGGCGTAGGTCAGGGCCGGCCCCACCTTGAGCAGGCGGAACCCGTCGCCCACGAGCGCAGCCAGGCTGGCCGCCGGTTGGTAGTCGGTCGAGTGGATCTCGAAGGTCAACCAGGGGTGGTCGCTCAAGGCGGAGCGCAGGGCGGCGGCCTGGCCCGGGTCGTAGACGTGCACGCAACGGTCGTCGAACTCAACGCCCGGTTGGGCCACGACGGCCACGACGGCGTCGTATGCCCGCGCCACGCCGGCGGCCCCGAAGGCGGCTCGGTGCTCCTCGAGCGTCTGCTGCACCCTGGCGGCCGTGGTGACCTCCACCCCGGCCAGCCTGTGCTCGGCCCCCCCGGGGGTGGGCACTTCGGTACCTATCACGTAGAAGACGGGGTGTGTGTGCTCAGCCGAGGCCGTTTCGGCCACGGCCGCCAGGCGGGCCGCCCGCTCGGCTGCCAGCGGCCCCGGGACGTAGGGCGGCTCCCCGGCGCAGCCCATGCTGGCGTCGAGGTGCAGCTTTCGAAAGCCTGCTTTGGCGAAGGCGGCAACCATGGCCTCGGCCTCGGCCATGGCCTCGGCTGCCGGCAGGTGCCTCCAGGGGCTGGGCCCGAGGTGGTCGCCACCCAGGCATATTCGTTGGACCGGGAAGCTGCACCGCTGCGCTATGGCGTGCACGAAGCCGACGAAGTCGGAGGGCAGCATCCCGCTGTAGCCGCCGTACTGGTTGACCTGGTTACAGGTCGCCTCGATCAGCACCGAGCCGTCTCGGTCCAGGGCCTCTCTCATGGCCGCCTCGATGACGAGCGGGTGTGCCGAGCACACAGCCGTCGTCCCCCCGCCGGGCGTGACGGGCAGGGCGGGCAACGGAGGGCGCGCCGCAGGCACGGCCCGGAGCTTCGAGCGCTCGCGCAGCTCATCGAGCTGGGCGAAGGTGGAGGTGCCCTCCATGGGGCCCCTCAGCGTCACGGCCCGTGCGCCGGCAGCACAGGCGTAGGCGAGGCTTTCCTCCACACTGGCACCCCGTGCCTGGCAGGTGACGTAGGCGGCGTCGAAGCAGTCACCAGCGCCCGTCGGGTCCACCTCGGTCACCCTCAGGGCGTCCATCGTCAACGTACGTGTGCTGTCGTAGTAGGTCGCACCTCTGGAGCCGTCCTTGACGACGACGCTGCTGGGCCCGAGCGAAAGGATGTGGCGGGCCGCGTCGACTGGCGTGGTTGAACCGGTCAGTGGTGCCAGCTCCTCCCTGCTCGGCAGGGCGATGTCGCTGGAAGCGAGCAACTCCCTCATTGCGGTCATGAAAGCCGGCTCCGTCATCAGTTCGGCTCGCAGGTTGGGGTCGAAGGAGACCCGGCCGCCGTTGGCCTTTACCCTGTCCACGGCTTGGCGGGCCACGCCGACAAGGCGGTCCGAGAACAGGGACGCCCCCGAGATGTGCAGGTACGCCGCCTCGTCGAGGAGCCTGAGAGCCGACGCTGTCAGTGAGAGCTGGCCGGCGGCGCTGTCGGCGATGTTGAAGACGAACCTCCTCGAACCGTCCGGCGCGTAGCGCACGAAGGCGCTTCCCGTCGGCTTGTCGGTGACAACGGAGACAGCGGCGACGTCGACGCCGTCGCGGCTCAGGCGGTCCAGGTTGACCCAGCCGAAGTCGTCAGCACCGACGGCACCTATGATGCCGCACGGTTGGCCCAGTTTGGCCACCTGGTCTATGAATATGGCCGGGGCACCGCTCGGGTAGGGGCCTGTCATCGGCACGGTTTCGCGAAACCCGTCGCCCACCGTGCTCGAGACGATCTCGACCAGTATCTCGCCCAGGGTCACTACCTTGTCCATGTCTCTCCCGGCGGGACGCATCTCTCTGGTTGAGCCCGGGCTGTCGAACCCGCCGAGCCCCACTTGGCTCGCGGACTGTAGCATCCCAGGCACCGTTTACTGAAATGGGCTCCGAGCCATGACGGCTGTTTGGTCGACGGCCTTCGGCCCAGGGCCGTCGGTTAATCAGGACCATGCCCAGGGTTGGCAGGAACACGGCCGCTGGAGTGAGCGAACCAACGGTCGCGGACCAGTACGTACAGGCCGGGCGCGGGTGCCTCCAGGCATGCCAGGTCCGGCCCGCTGCCGGGGCCGAGGCGTCCCGGCGGCCCGACCGGACGGCTCTGCAGGCGCAGGCGGTCGGCCCCGGCGCAACGCAGGCTGAGTGAGCGAGGGCTCGGCACGTCGATGCTGGCTCGCAGGACGGTGCCGGCTTCCCAGACGATGTCGACCGTCAAGCCCCCGCGGGCGCGCAGGCCCCTGACCCAGCCGTCCTGCCACTGTGGCGGCAGTGCCGGGAGCAGGTCGAGCTCGGGTTCGTGGCTCTGGACCAGCATCTCGACGACGGCCGCCGCCGCACCCATGTTGCCGTCGACCTGGAAGAGGCCGGGCTCGGGCGAGCAGAAGAAGTTGTCGGCAACCGAGCAGTCGA
>JAKACE010000433.1 GCA_021821705.1 Actinomycetes bacterium
GGCTCTTCGCCTGTCGCCGGGTCGCCGCGGCGGCCCTGGCGGTGTGCCAGGGTCCTGAGCGTACCGAGCGCCAGGTCGGTGCCGAATGGCAGAAGCATCCTCGCTGCCCATATCGAGTCGCGCCCGAAGAGGGTGAGGAACCATGGCACCCCGGCGGCGAGGAAGACATCCCCGGGCCGGTCCACGGTCACGAGCCGCAGAGCCTCGAGATCGGCGAAGCTGCGCTGAAGGAACAACGACAGCCGGCGGTCCCGGGCCTCGACAACCGGACCGGTCGTAGCCCTGCTCGGGGGTGCGGAGCAGACGATCTGGCCGGCTGTCCCAGAGTCGACAAGGCGAACCTTCAGCTCCAACGTCGCCAGCGCTCCCGCCTCGAGCTCGACGGACCACGAGAGGCGACCCTGCTTCTCGTCCACGGCGACAGGCTCGGGTGAAGCACTGGCGACGACGCTGCCTTTGTGCTCGTCCGACCACTGCAGCGAGCCAGGCCCGGCGGTCGCCGGCAGGCCGTCCGGACGCCCGCCAGACTTGACGTCCGCCATCTCGGCCAGGTCCGCCGCCATCCGCAGCCCGACGAGGAGGCGCAGGGGGCTGCGGTCATAGGAGCGCAGTACGTACTGCTCGTCGAGACCGTCCGGGCGGACACGTCGCCGCCTGGTGACAACCACCGTGGGGTCGGGTGCCGCCGTTCCGAGATTGAAGCACGCCGCCTCGAAGCGGTTTTCGGCGCCTCCCCCGAGCTCGCAGGACAGCGGGCTCGGTTCGGCTCCGTCGACCTCCAGTACGAGCTCGCTGAGCAGACGGCGGTCCTGTACGAACACTCCGCCGGCGCCGCCGGGACGGATCTGGCCGTCCTCGTCGGACAGGCAGAGCGCGGGCGCGACAAAAGAAGCAACCAGGCGGTTGAGCCGGGGCTGCTGCGGACGGCCGCCGCCGGTACTGTCCTGTGCGGGCCCGGCCTCTGGCGGGTCGCGGTGGTCGACTGACATGGGTCGTGCCTCGCCTTCCAACAAAATCTTGGCCAAGACTAGCGAGCGGCCCTCGGATCTGCAATGATGACGATGATGGTTTTGAACGTTCACATGAACGTTCAGATGAACGTTCACAGAAAGGCCGCGCCTT
This sequence comes from Actinomycetes bacterium, assembly GCA_021821705.1. GTDB lineage: Bacteria > Actinomycetota > Acidimicrobiia > Acidimicrobiales > Palsa-688 > JAJZMF01. The sequence continues at coordinate 1,123 of JAKACE010000433.1, forward strand.
GGGGGGCTGTGGCAGGAATGCGCTGAAAGGGGAGGGGTGGCAGTAGTAGAGCGCGGCACGGGCACGGCGGCGCGCCCGACTATAGGCATGGTGGCCGAGCGGGCCGGAGTGTCCCGCCAGACCATCTCCAACGCCTTCAACGCGCCCCACCGCCTGCGGCCCGAGACCCTCGCAGCCGTCCGTGTGGCGATAGACGAGCTCGGCTACCGGCCCAACCAGGCAGCCCGCTCCCTGCGAACCCAGGCGACCAAGGTGATCGGGTGCCGATTGCTGCCGAGCAACTACGGTGGCACTGGCGGCGTCCTCGACCGCCTGCTCCACGCGCTGTGCGACACGGCCCGCTCCAACGGCTACGACCTGCTCACGTTCTCTGCCAAGGATGACGACGAGGAGATAGCGGTCTACGAGGACCTACTGCGCCGGCATGCGGTCGACGGGTTCGTCCTCACCAATACCCATCACGGGGACGCCCGTCCGGATTGGCTCAACGAGCACCATGCTCGTTTTGTCGCGTTCGGCCGCCCCTGGGGGCGCCGGGGCGCCCAGCACAACTGGATCGACGTCGACGGCGCCAAAGGCACGGCCGAGGCTGTCGGCTATCTCGCCGGTCTCGGGCACACTCGGATCGGCTTCCTCGGCCTCCCTGCGGGTATCGGGGTGGGCGACGACCGCCTCGCCGGCTGGGAGCGCCAGACCGAGCGCCTCGGGCTCCCCACCAAGGGGCTCCTGGCGCGTGCCGAGGACGGGATCGCATCCGGCCGGGCGCTTGCCGAGCAACTCCTGGCCGGCCCGCGCCCGCCCAGCGCCCTGGTGTGCGTGAGCGACGCCATGGCCCTCGGTGCCATGAGGGCCGTCGAGGACAGGGGCTGGCGGGCTGGCCGAGAAGTCTCTGTCGTGGGCTTCGACGACAGCCCGGTGGCCTCGGTCATGCGGCCTGGCCTTTCCAGCCTGCGCCAGCCCATAGAGGCGGTGGCAAACCAGCTCGTAGAGACCCTCCTGGCCGTCCTCGGCGCCGGGCAACCCCGTCCGGTGCGCACCCTCATCGTCCCCCGCCTAATTGTCCGCGAGAGCACCGGGGAATGCCACGCCAAGCGCCCCGCTACCGCCCCGGCGGCGCAACGCGGGCCAAGGCTCAACCAGCAATCCTGAAACAGGAAGGAGCACCAAAATGAGAAGAACCAGAGTGCTGGCGTCGCTGGCGCTGGCCGGATCCCTTGTAACGGCCCTACCCACCAGTGCAACCGCATCGACACGCCTGCAGGCCGCCACCAAAGTCACCCTCACGGGTAAGGCGTCCGGGGTAACCCTGACCCTGATGTTCGGCTCGTCGGGGTCGGCCGAGACGGCGGCCGTCAAGGCGGCAGCAGCTGCCTGGGCGAAGCAGTCGCACAACCGCGTCAACGTGATCCCGGCTTCCAACTTCACCCAGCAGCTGGACGAGGCCTTTGCCGGAGGCACGCCACCTGACGTGTTCTACCTGGGTTCCCAGCAGATCGAAACATTTGCCAAGCAAGGAGAGCTGCTGCCCTACGCTTCGCTTGTTGCTCCAGCCAAGGCCTTCTACCCGGCCCTTGTCAAGGCCTACACGATCGGCAAAACCTGGTACTGCGTGCCCAAGGACTTCTCGAACCTGGCTCTCGAGATCAATACGACCATGTGGAAGGCCGCCGGCCTGGGTGCATACCCGACCAACTGGTCGCAGCTGGAGACCGACGCCAAAGCCCTCACCAAGAACGGTGTGGTGGGCCTCGATGTCGGCAACACCCTTGACCGTCTCGGGGCGTTCTTCGCCGAGAACGGCGGGTCCTACATGAACAAGCAGCAGACCAAGTTCACGTTCAACTCCCGCCAGAACATC
>JAKACE010000434.1 GCA_021821705.1 Actinomycetes bacterium
ACGGCCGATGAGCCTATGTCAAGCCCTACGCTCGTACGCTTACGCACAGCTGCCCTCCAGGTGCGACCTGTTCACCCCGCGACTATCGGCTCCCTCAGGGCGTGCCTTGAGCGCAGCGCCGTGCACGCTCACCACCGGGCGTACCAGTCGGCCGCCGAGATGGCACTTGCCGTCACCACATGGGTGCCCGCCGCCCCGCCGCTCGGGGCCGGGGACGATGCCGGGAAGGTCACAGCCGCTCCCAGGCAACCGCCGGCACCCGATGACTCTGCGTAACCGAGGACGGTCAGGCTGGTGCTCACCTCGAAGTCCGCCACGTAAAAGCACGTGCCCGACGCACCCATTGCCTCGACTACCACTGCTCGCCCCCTGTCCCCGGCAGCAGCTACCTCGCTGAAGGCACCCGTTGTCGGGTTGGCACTGCCTGCCAGCGCAGTCACCTCACCTGCGGGTACAACCACCGAGCCGCTCCAGTGCAGCCCGGGGTCGAGCTCCTGGGCCGCCTTGAGCGCTCCCGGCCCCATGGCCACGTCCTCGAAGCCGAGCGTGGACGAATAGAACGCCTTCTCGTCGACCAGGGCGTTCTCCGCCTCCGACGTGGCCGATGCCGCCGTTGCCGCCGTGCGCGTCGCCAGGAAGGTGGGCAGCGCAATAGCCATCAGGATCCCCAGCAACAGGACCACCACCATCATCTCGACGAGGGTGAAGCCACGCGCTCTCCCCTGCTCATGCCCGTCCTCTCGCTGTCCGTCCACTACCCCTCCTGTGCTCTCCTACGACCGGGCAGGCATGCTCAGGTCGTACAACTGCTCCCCTCCGATGGTCACCTCTGCAAAGTGCGACGCCACCCAGGTGGTAATCCGTCCTGCCTGGGTGCGTGCCAGGGACTTCGGGACGTACACGCCAGCAACAGGGGTAGCGGGCATGAAGTAGCCCACCTTGCCCGCCACCACGAGGGCCTCGAAGCGCCGGAGCGTCGGGACGGGGTCGGTCCCCCGCCACCCCCCCACCGCCATCGCCGCCCGGCCGCTCGCCAGTTGGTACCCGGCGGCCGGGTCGCCGCCGACCACCGCCACCGCCCACTCCCGGCTGGGAGCCTCGGCCCGTAGGGCGCGGACGAGGGCGGCAGTGGGTCGGCTCACCTCCGTCACACCACCTCGGCGCGGGCCGAGCTGCACCCCCGGCGCCAGGCCGGGCAGCACCGCCATCGGGTCCGCTGACGGCACCGGCGCCATTGCCGTGCCGGCTGCATAGCTCACCGGGCCCGCCAGGCCCGTCAACGCCACAGCTACCACCAGGGCCACCCGGGGCGCACGCCGCCTCAGGTCCCCTGCTACCAGCAGCGCCAGGGCGACGAGGGCGCAGAAGAGCACCAGGTACCTGACCCATGGCTGCCAGCCCCGCTCACGCTCGAGGAGGTCGAAGGCCCAGATCCCGCTGACCGCCGCCGTGCAGCCTCCCCACCACCTAACGGCCCGGTTGCGCCATTGCCTCACCAGCACCCCTCCCCCCACGGCGACGGCAGCGGCCACCGCAGGGGCCAGGAGCACCGTGTAGTACGCATTGATCAGCCCCTGGCCGCTGCTGAAGACGAGCCCGCCCACCGCCAACCATGTCCCCCACGCCCACATCCCCGTCCGCTCCGCACCGGTCGCCACCTGCCCCGCCAAAGCCAACGCCCCGGCGACCAGCAACACCGCCGCAGGGACCAGCCACGCGACCTGAGCACCCATCTCACCGTCGAACAGGCGTAGCGCGCTCGCCCACAGCACCCGCCAGACGGGCCCGGCGCCACCGGTGAACCCGGCACCGGTCAGCCGGTTGAACCCGTCGTAGCCGAACACGAGCGACCAGATGCTGTTGTCCTGCGTGCTGCCGACAAAGGGGCGGCTCCCTGGGGGCACCAACCAGACCAGGGCTAGCCACCAACCGCACGAGGTCACAGCACCCGCGGCGGCGCGGGCACCCCACGAGGCCCGCTCCGCCCAGCTCCGCCGGCCCTTCAGCAGCACGACGAGCACCGCCGGCACCACCACGCCCACTGCCAGCAGCTTCGCCAGGAAGCCCATCCCCAGTAGGACACCCGCCGACCAGGCCCAGCGTTTGGACTCGCTAGCCCTGGAGCGCAGCGCGGCGTACATGGCCCCCACGGAGAGCAGGGTCAGTAGAGCGTCCGGGTTGTTGAAGCGGAAGCTCGCAACGGCTACAGGGGTCACCGCCATCACGAGCGCCGCCACCAGGCCAGCCCACCGTCCCGCCACCCGCGCAACGGTGGCGTAGAGCAACGCCACCGTCCCAACACCTTCCAACGCGTAGGGCACGAGCACAGACCAGGGGCTCAGGCCGAAGAGCCGCACGGCAAGTTCCGACGGCCACAGCGAAGCGGGGCCCTTGTCGATGCTCACCACGCCGTTGGGGTCCAGAGAACCGAAGACCGCCGCGCCGAGACTGCGTGACCCGGCCTGGACGGCTGCCGAGTAGTAGCCGTAACCCCAACCCCAGTCGCCCAGTTCCCACAGGTAAAGCAGTGCGCTCAGTGCCAGTACCCCAGCCAGCGCCGCAAGGCCCCACCCGTCTGCCCGGGCCCAGCGCTTGGGCCGCTCGACGACGAGCTGGCGCACCAGGCCCGGCGGGCCACTACCAGCCGCATGCTCCAGTGGCCCACCGAGGTACCCATTCTCCCCCTCCGGGCCGGCGCGGCTCCGGACCAGGCTCAGTGATGCCATTACCTGATCATCGGGAGGCAAGGCCGCGCGCTTGACGTGCAGCTTGGTTAACGACAACGGGCGCCGGCCGCAGCCGGCACCCGTTGTGAATTGCAAGGTACAGCCCTGGCTCGGGAACCGAGCTTTACCAGGCTGCTGCCCACGTCATGGCACTCACGCTCGCAGCCACCCCGGAGTTGGTGTTGCCCGCGGGAGCGGCCGTAGGCAGGGTGAGGCCGGAGGAGGCGGTGCAGGGAGCCGAGGTGGTCCCC
>JAKACE010000435.1 GCA_021821705.1 Actinomycetes bacterium
CGGGCCGGCCGGCCCGGCCGGCCAGCTAGGAGAGGCCCACCAGCCCCAGGCCCCCGACAACTGTGGGCAGGTGCCGGGCGGCCGTCGCCCCGGCGACGACCAGCACTCCCATAGCGGCGATGACCACGAGGGCGCCGGCCAGCCTCGGGCGCGCCGCCACGGCCCAGCCGCCGGCGGCGCACGCACAGGCAAGGCCGGCCGCAGCCGAGCGGGGTTCGGGCCAATGGCGCCGGCTGGCCACCCCCGCCCAAGAGCCCCATGCACTGCTCCTCACCGGGCACTGCTCCTCACCGGCCACGCCGCGTCCAGGCGGCCAGCTCCTCGAAGGCATCCGCCAGCGGTTGGCCGACGGCCCAGGGGACCACGGGGACCCCTGCCCAGCGCAGCCGCGCCCGGTTGGCGTCCCGGCGCACCCGCCACAGGGCGAGTGCCGCGCCGTCGAGGGGAGCGGCCGGTGCTGACTGGCGCGTCGGAGGCTCCACCTCCATGACCGCCAGGTCGAAGCCCCGGCGGAGCAGCTCGACCATGGACGCCCAAGATGAAGGGCTCTCCAGCGTCGACAGGCCGACGAGCAGCGACGCCGGCGGGATCGTGTGCGGCGGCAGGACGTCCACCCCCCTGTAGACGGCACTCTGGGCTGCGTCCGTGCCCAGCAGTGCGTCGACCACCAGGTAACGCTGGCGGCTGCCGAGACCGGGCCGGAGCCAGCGGAGCCAACCTCCGAACTTCACCAACCCGACGCGGTCGCGCTGGGCCAGGTAGGCGTCGGCCAGCGCGCAAGCGGCCGTCACGGTCCGCTCGATGCCGCACGGGTCGAAGGTGTCCAGCAGAAGCACCACGTCCGCTCCGCGCTCGGGGTGCCGCTCGTTCACGAAGAGGCTGCCGTGGCGGGCCGTGGTGCGCCAGTTGACCTCCCGTGCCCTGTCGCCGGGGTAGTACGGCCTCACCCCCGCCAGGTCGTACCCGGTGCCCTTGGCGCGCGAGGTGTGCAGCCCGGACGGCAGGACCAACCTCTCCGGTAGCACCAGGGTGCGCAAGGTCTGCGGCGTCGGGTATACCGGCAGGCTCTCGAGGATGGGGACCTCCCCCAGCGCCTCCCACACCCCCAGACGGGAGGACGCCAGGCAGACGGCGACGCCCGGCGAGAGCCTGCCCCACCTGGTCGCCAGCAGGGCCGTCCTGTGCTCGAACTGACCGGCGCTGCCCAGGTACAGACCGACCGGCCGGGACGGTGCCGACCGGGCACCGCGCCGCCGGGCCGGGTGGGCGAAACCGGGACCGGGGCGGAGGCCGACCCGTACCCAGACCGGGCCGTCGTCCACCTCCAGGCATACGTCGACGTCGAGCTCCTCACCTTCAGTGGCAGAAGGCCTGGCCGTGCCGGCGCTCACCCGCACCGTGGGCCGCGGCGCAACCAACCCGGCCAGCAGGACCAGGGTGAAGGGGGCCCCGATGGCGACCGCCTCCGGACGGCCGGTCACGAGGGCCGCTGCACATGCCACCACAGTGAGAACGAGGTAGCCGGCGGCCTTCGTCGACGGCCTCCATACGAGGGCGACCGGCTTCGCTTCCGTCATTCTCCCGCCGGCTCAGGGCGCAACGGCCGGCCGGCCCGAGCCGCCGTGGGGTCCTCCGCCGCCGGGACGGGCACCTCGCCCAGGCAGGCGGCGACGACGCCCTCGGGGCGCTCACCTCGGACCCAGAGATCAGGGCGCAGCCGGAGCCGGTGCGCCAGAGCGGGCACGGCTACCGCCTTCACGTCCTCCGGCACGACGAAGTCACGACCGTGCAGCAGCGCCCATGCCCTTGAAAGCTGCATCAGGGCCAACGAACCGCGCGGGCTGGCGCCGATCTCTACAGCAGCTCGCCCTCGTGTCGCAGCGACCAGCGCCACCACGTAGCGCCCGATGGGCTCGGACACGTGCACCGCCTCGACCGCCGCCTGTAGCCCGAGCAGTTCACCGCCGGCGAGCACGGGTCGCAGGGTCATCTCGTCCGAGCGCCGTTCGATGCGCCTGGCCAGCACCTCCCATTCGGCGTCGCCGTCGGGGTAGCCAACCGAGGCCCGGAGCGCGAAGCGGTCGAGCTGCGCCTCGGGCAGTGGGTAGGTCCCCTCGAGCTCTATGGGGTTCTGTGTGGCCACGACGAGGAACGGTGGGCCGAGCGGGCGGGTGGTCCCGTCGATGGTGACTTGGCGCTCCTGCATTGCTTCGAGCAGCGCCGCCTGGGTACGCGGCGAGGCCCGGTTGACCTCGTCGGCCAGCAGGAGGTTGGTGAAGACAGGCCCGGGCTGGAAGGCGAACTCCGCCGCTTTCTGGTTGTAGACCGACGAGCCCGTGATGTCGGCCGGCATCAGGTCGGGCGTGAACTGGGCCCTGGCGAACCCGATACCCATCACCTGGGCGAACGACCGGGCCATGAGGGTCTTGGCCAGCCCTGGGTAGTCCTCGAGCAGGACGTGCCCGTTGGCCAGGAAGCCGGCCATCACCAGGGTCAGGACCGGGCCCTTGCCCACCACCGCTCGTGCCACTTCGGCGATCACCTGGCGCGCCCGCTGCCCGGCGTCCTCGACCTCGGCTGCCGACGCCCCGGGCCGCAGGCTCACAGCGCGCTCATGTCCTGGACCAGCGCCTGGACTTCCTCTGCGCTGAGGCCCGGGCCGTCACGTCCCCCAGGGGCAGCGCCGGCCGCCACGAACTCCCACAACCGCTCCCCCATCGCAGCCCGGGCCTGCGCCGGCATGGTTGTGGGGTCGATCCCCCGAGCCCTCAACCGGTACCGTGCCGCTTCCGCCACCACGGGGCGCAGCCTCAGCTCAGCGTCGGCCCGGCCCGACGTGAACGTTGAAAGGCGCATGGCCAACTCTATTTCCACAAGCTGGGGCGGCCTGGCCGCCGGCTCGTCGTGTGGCGCCTCCAGGAGCTGCTCGAAGCTTCCCCGGCGCCCGTTCGCCGGCCACGATGACCTCACGACCAG